>JALORT010000140.1 GCA_025458755.1 Methylotetracoccus sp. | reverse complement strand
ACCGTTGATGAAGTTTCCGATCCGGCCGGCACCGAGTCCGATCGGTACGTACGGCGCAATAAAGTCGCCGAGCGCCAGGAAGCCGATGCCCTGACGCCGACCGTAGTACCAAAGGGCCAACAGAACCCCCAGCAATCCCCCGTGGAAGGCCATACCCCCTTCCCAGACGCGGAAAATCATCAAGGGATCCGAGAGAAAGCCCGCTAAATTGTAGAAGAGCATGTAGCCAATACGCCCGCCGAGCACCAGGCCCAATGCAGCACTGAAGATCAAATCCTCGACCTGTGTCACCGTCCAGGGAGAATCGGGCTGCGTGGCCCGACGGCGTGCGAGCCACCAGGCCGCCCCGATGCCGATCACATACATCAACCCGTACCAGTGGATCTTCACGGGGCCGAGGCTAATCGCGACCGGATCGATGTGCGGATAAGAGAGCATTGGGTTTCTTCGCGGCGGTTAGAGCGATCCGATCATGCGGCTGCGCGGCACACCACGGTACCGCAAGCCACCTCTACGATGACCGCTGCTGGTTGACGGCAGACTCCCCGACGAGGAGTCACGTGGCTGGCTCGCGCCTTGCCTACATCCATTCTAAATGTCCAGATTCGCCACATCGAGAGCGTTGCGCTCGATGAATTCCCGGCGCGGCTCAACCTGATCACCCATCAACATGGTGAAAACTTCGTCCGCGGCGATGGCATCCTCGATCTTGACCTGCAGCAGGCGCCGGGTGTTAGCATCCAACGTCGTCTCCCATAGCTGTTCCGGATTCATCTCACCCAACCCTTTATAGCGTTGGATATGCTGCCCTTTTTTGGCTTCCATCATCATGCGCTCGAAAGCGTCCGGAAAGCCCCGGACAGGAATGTGTTGGTCATCGACGGCCAGGACCGTCCGTGCGCCAAAGAGATCCGCCGTACTTCGGCCAAACGCGGAAAGATGACCGTAGTCGGACGAATGAAAAAATCCCGGCGTCACCTCGAAGTGTTTGGCCACGCCATGCATGCGCTTGGTGACGTGCAGCGTGAAATCGGCGCTCCGTTCGCCGGGGCTGACGCGAACCCGAAAGCTGACTCGGCGGTCCGCGGCATCGAGAGCCGTCTGGAGCTCATCGACCCATTCCTGGAACGCCAGGGAATTGGCTATGAGCTCTTTGGTCAACGGCGCATGGTCAACCAACACCTCCAGAAACTCTTGATCGTAGCGGTGTGCATGCCGCGCGATAATGCTCTGCACATGCAGATAATCCCGCGCCAGCTTCTCAAGTCCTGGCCCCTGAATCGGCAGCACCGCGTCTTCAGTTTGTAGCCGAGTTTTTTCCAGTGCAAGCTGCAGCAGGTAGTTGCTCAACTCGGCATCGTCTTTGACGTAATGCTCCTGCTTGCCCTTTTTTACCTTGTACAGCGGCGGTTGCGCGATATAGATGTGACCGCGCTCGATCAGTACCGGCATCTGGCGGTAGAAAAACGTCAGAAGAAGAGTCCGGATGTGGGAGCCGTCAATATCCGCATCGGTCATGATGATGATGCGATGGTAACGCAGCTTGTCCGGATCGAATTCTTCCTTGCCGATGCCGCAGCCCAGCGCGGTGATCAGCGTTCCGACCTCTTCCGAAGAAATTAGCCGATCGAAGCGAGCGCGTTCCACATTCAGGATCTTACCCTTCAGCGGAAGAATCGCTTGGCTGCGGCGATCGCGACCCTGTTTGGCAGAACCGCCGGCCGAATCTCCTTCGACGATGAAGAGCTCGGACAGGGCAGGGTCTCTCTCCTGACAGTCGGCCAGTTTGCCGGGGAGTCCGGCGATATCCAGCGAGGTTTTCCTCCGGGTCAGCTCCCGGGCTTTACGGGCGGCTTCCCGGGCTCTGGCCGCTTCGATCACCTTGTTCGCGACCAGCCGGGCAATTTGCGGATTCTCCAGCAGAAATTCGGACAACTTCTCGCCGAGCGTGGACTCCACCGCACTCTTGACCTCGGAGGACACCAGCTTTTCCTTGGTTTGCGAAGAGAACTTCGGGTCCGGCACCTTGACAGAAAGCACGGCCGTCAGACCTTCGCGGGCATCGTCACCCAGGGTACTCACCTTGTGCTTTTTGGTTAGTCCCTGCTCTTCGATGTATTGGTTCAGTGTACGCGTCAACGCACCGCGAAAACCGGCAAGATGAGTCCCGCCATCACGCTGCGGAATGTTGTTCGTGTAACAGAAGATATTTTCCTGATAGGAGTCATTCCACTGCATAGCGACTTCTACGGTCACATCGTCTTTCGTCGCCTGAAAGTGAAAGACCCGATCGAATAGCGGCGTCTTGTTCTTGTTGAGGTGTTCCACAAACGCGCGAATGCCCCCTTCGAACTCGAAAACGTCGGACTTACCGCTGCGTTCATCCTCCAACTCGATCCGGACGCCCGAATTCAGAAACGAGAGCTCGCGCAGACGCTTCGCCAGGATGTCGTAATGAAACTCGATGTTGGTAAACGTTGCAGCGCTGGGCTTGAACGTGACGCTCGTTCCTGTTTCCTCGGCGTCGCCGACGGCAGCCAGCGGAGACGCCGGCTCCCCATGGAAATACTCCTGAAAAAACCGCTTTCCGTCCCGACAGATCTCTAGCGTAAGGTGCTCCGACAACGCGTTGACGACGGAGACACCGACCCCGTGCAACCCCCCCGACACCTTATAGGCGTTATCGTCGAACTTGCCGCCGGCATGGAGAATCGTCATGATGACTTCAGCGGCCGAGCGTCCCTCCTCGGGATGCAGGTCGACTGGAATGCCGCGGCCGTCATCGCTCACGGTGACGGATTCATCGGGATGGATAACCACCCGAACGCGTGAGCAATAGCCTGCCAGCGCTTCGTCGATGGAATTATCGACGACCTCGAAGACCATGTGATGAAGACCGGTGCCATCATCGGTGTCTCCGATGTACATGCCGGGGCGCTTCCGGACGGCGTCAAGGCCTTTCAGGACCTTGATGTTGGAACTGTCGTAATGTGCTTGTTGGGTCATGATGCGATTAGCTTAAATTCCATGAGCCTTCGGAGATGCGGCCATGTTCCACGTGGAACATCATCGTGTCTTCCGCCGATGGGCACTGCAAATCGTCCGGATGCACCGCGGTAATAAAACACTGGGCGCGACGCCGTAAAAGCAGCTCGAGGAGGCGCGCCCGGTTGCGACGATCCAGTTCCGAAGCGAGGTCGTCGATCAAGACACAGACCGAACAGCCGTCAGCCGCCAGCAGGCTCGTCTGAGCAAGCAACAGCGCGTAGACAAGAAGCTTCGTCTGTCCGCGCGATAGGTACGTCTTGGCGGGCGAGCCATTGATGGTAACCACGAAATCGCCGCGGTGCGGCCCTGAACGCGTGTACCCTAGTCGGATGTCCTCGGCAGCATCCTCCTGCAGCACATCCAGCAACAGGCGGCCCTCCTTCCATCCCGGCAGGCACGCGACAATAGCCGCACTGCCTCCGAAAAACGCGCGGAGCGTGTCTTCGAGATGCGGCGTCAATCGATCCAAGTAGCGCTTTCGCGCTTCCGCCACTATTGTACCGTATCGCGCGACCTCGTGATTCCAGGGCTCGATGTCCGAGGGGCGCCCGCATTTGAGAACGGCGTTACGCTGATTCAATGCCTTGGCGAATCGCCGCCAGTCATCAAGGTAGGTATGTTCCACGTGGAACGTACCCCAGTCGAGAAATTGCCGACGGACTCGCGGCGATCCTTCCAGCAGCAAGATGCTGGAGGGCTGGATGACCTGGACCGGAAACGTTCTGAGCAAGTCCGCACGCGCCAGCAGTGCCTGCCCGTCAATGTGCATCTCCCTGTGCTGACGCGATACACGCACCCCGAGCCGAGTGCCGCGCCCCTCGCTCAGAACGACCCCCGTCACCAACGCGTCGGTTTCTCCGAACTGAATCAGTTGTGACAGATGGGCCGTGCGCAACGATCGCGCCCGGCTCAGCAGGTGAATGGCCTCAAGACCGCTGGTTTTTCCGCTGCCGTTCTCGCCGATCAGGAGATTCAAGTGCGGGCCAGGGTTGACCGCGGCGTGCTCGATGTTGCGCAGCCTAAAAATCTCAAGTTTCGTCAGCGTCATGGATTGTCACGCCACCCAAGACACCCATCGACAGCCAGGACTGCTGGCAACAGCGCCGAAAATCGCCGACGTCAAATTCGCATCGGCATCACGATGTAGCGGAAGCGTTGATCCTTGCAGTCCTCAACGAGACAGCTGCCATTACTGTCGGCGAAGGAGAGTGACACTTCTTCAGACTCGATGTTACCAACCGCATCCAGCAGGTAAGCAGCGTTGAATCCCGAGCTGAACGCTTCGCCTTCGAATTCGATCGGAATCTCCTCTTCCGCCTCCTCATGTTCCGGATTTTGCGTTTGCAGCCGCAATATCCCCGGCTCGATCTCAAGACTTACGCCGCGATACTTCTCCGTCGATAGCACCGAGACGCGGGTCAGCGCCGCCTTCAAATCCAGCTTATCGGTGACCACTTTGCGACTGGTACGGCTCGGCATCACGCGCCGGTAATCGGGAAAACGACCCTCGATCAGCTTCGAGGAAAAACAAGACGCCTTCATCATCACGCGCACCGAATTGGACGCCAGCTCCATCCTCAGATCGGTGTCTGCGTCCGCCAACAAACGAAAAAGCTCCAACACCCCTTTCCGCGGAATGATGGCCTGCGCGGGCGCGATCTCCAACCCGACTTCATCTTCGAACAACGCCAGACGGTGGCCGTCGGAAGCGACTGCACGGATGGTATGACCGTCGATTTCGAACAGCAAACCGTTGAGGTAGTAGCGCACGTCCTGCTGCGCCATGGCGAACAGCGTCTTCTCCATCGCGCGCCGCAGTGTGCGGCTTTCCAGATCCAGGGTGCGGTCGGCGACGCCGGTGTCGAACTGAGGGTAGTTCTCTCCCGGCATCGTACTCAATACGAAGCGACTGCGCCCGGATCTGACATGAAAGCGTTCGTCGCGACAATCCAGCGCCAGCTCGCACTTGTCCGGCAGCAAACGGCAGATATCGAGCAGCTTTCTTGCCGGCACGGTGATTCGGCCCTGATCGGCGCTCTCCACCTCAATGCGCGTCACAAGCTGAACCTCGAGATCCGTGCCGGTCAATTCCAGTTCACCCTGATCCAGCTTCAACAGTACGTTACCCAGGATCGGGAGCGTTTGGCGGCGTTCGATGACCCCGACGATCTGCTGCAGGGGAGTTAAGAAGCCTTCCCTAGAGATTGAAAACTTCATCCGGAATTCTGTCCTATCGTCTTATCGGTCGTTGCTGATGCCGCAGAAGCGAACCTCAGTTGGAGAGCGTCCTCAGCAGATTCGAGAAGTCTTCGAGAAGCTTACTGTCACTCTCCTTCAGCTCTCTCACTTTTCTGCAGGCGTGCAGGACCGTCGTATGATCGCGCCCGCCAAACATCTGCCCGATCTCCGGCAAGCTGTGGTTGGTCAACTCTTTAGCCAGCGCCATCGCGATCTGTCGCGGCCGCGCGACTGACCGATTACGTTTGCTCGAGAGCAGGTCGGCGGTTCGGATCCGGAAGTATTCAGCCACGGTCTTCTGGATGTTTTCCACATTGATCAACCGATCCTGCAACGCAATCAGATCGCGCAATGCCTCCTTGGCAAAATCAAGCGTGATGTCACGGCCGGTGAATTGCGAATTGGCGATCACCCGGCGCAATGCACCTTCCAGCTCGCGAATGTTGGAGCGTATCCGTTTGCCGATGAAAATCGCCACCTCGTGCGGCAACTCCACCCCAGCCAACTGCGCCTTACTCTGCAATATAGCGACCCGTGTCTCGAGGTCCGGCGGTTCGACCGCCACCGGCAACCCCCAGCCGAATCGCGACTTCAATCGTTCCTCCAGTCCCTTGATCTCCTTCGGGTAGCGATCGCAGGTGAGAACCACCTGGTGCTTGTTTTCGAGCAAGGTGTTGAAGGTATGGAAGAACTCCTCCTGTGAGCGTTCCTTACCGGCGAAAAACTGGATATCGTCGATCAGCAGCGCGTCGACCGTCCGATAATATTCCTTGAACGCGTTGATCGCATTGTGTTGAAGTGCATTCACCATGTCGGATACGAACCGCTCCGAATGCAGATAAACGATGTTGGCCGCCGGGTTGGCCTTTAGGATGTCATTGCCGATCGCATGCATCAGGTGGGTCTTCCCAAGGCCAACCCCGCCATACACGAACAACGGGTTGTAAGCCCGACCGACATTCTGCGCCACCTGAATTGAAGCTGCTTTCGCCAATTGGTTGGATTTCCCTTCGACGAAGCTGTCGAAGGT
>JALORT010000139.1 GCA_025458755.1 Methylotetracoccus sp. | reverse complement strand
CACACACCGCTGATGAGCGTCACCAACGCGATCAGCAGTATCATCGCGATCGGTGCGTTGATTCAGATCTCCTCGCCGGGATTCTTGATGCTCGCACTGGCCGGACTCGCGGTCGTGTTGACCAGAATCAACATGGTCGGCGGTTTCGCGGTCACGCAGCGCATGCTGCGCATGTTCAGAAAATAAGGGGAGCGCCATGAGTGAAGGTTTGGTTACGGTTTCCTACGTCGGCGCGACGATCCTGTTCATCCTGAGCCTCGGCGGCTTGAGCAATCCGGAGACGGCGCGCCGCGGCAACTTCTACGGCATCGCCGGCATGGCCATCGCCATTCTGGCCACGGTGCTGGGTCCCAAGGTCACCAGCTATGTGCCGCTGGTCGTCGCGATGCTGATCGGCGGCTCCATCGGCATGTTCGCCGCGCTGAAGGTCAAGATGACCGAGATGCCCGAGCTGGTTGCGCTGATGCACAGCCTGGTCGGTCTGGCTGCGGTGCTGGTCGGTTTCGCCAACTTCTTCGATACGACCATCAGTCTGACCGGGGTCGAGGAGACCATCCACGAAATCGAAATGTATGTGGGCATCCTGATCGGCGCGGTGACGTTCTCCGGGTCGGTGATCGCGTTCGGCAAACTGTCGGGAAAAATCACCGGCAAACCGGTCCTGCTTCCGGCACGGCACTGGCTCAACCTGGCCGGCCTGATCGGCGTGATCGTCATCGGCAAGCTGTTCCTGAGCGCCGGATCCGGTGCGGCGGCATTGTTCTATCTCGTCATCATGACGGCGATCGCGCTGGCTTTCGGCGTCCACATGGTCATGGCGATCGGCGGTGCCGACATGCCCGTCGTCGTCTCGATGTTGAACAGCTACTCCGGCTGGGCCGCGTCGGCCACCGGTTTCATGCTGTCCAACGATCTGCTGATCGTCGTGGGCGCTCTGGTGGGTTCATCCGGTGCCATCCTGTCCTACATCATGTGCCGTGCGATGAACCGACATTTCCTCGCGGTCATCGCCGGCGGCTTCGGCACCGGCGGCGGCACTCCGGCCACCGGCGCACAGCCGGAGGGCGAGGTCCAGCCGATAGGCGCGGAAGAAACCGCGGACTTGCTGCGCAACGCCGGCCGCGTGATCATCGTGCCCGGCTACGGCATGGCCGTAGCCCAAGCCCAGCACACCGTATTCGAGATCACCAAGTTGCTTCGGGACAAAGGGGTCGACGTCCGCTTCGCGATCCACCCCGTGGCGGGTCGGATGCCGGGGCACATGAACGTGCTGCTGGCGGAGGCCAAAGTCCCCTACGACATCGTGCAGGAAATGGACGAAATCAACGAGGACTTCCCGGACACCGACGTCGCGATGGTCATCGGCGCCAACGATATCGTCAACCCGGGTGCGCAGGAGGACCCGAACAGCCCGATCGCCGGTATGCCGGTGCTGGAAGTCTGGAAAGCGAAGACCTCCGTCGTCATGAAGCGCTCCATGGCTTCCGGTTATGCTGGCGTCGACAACCCGTTGTTCTATAAGGAGAACAATCGTATGCTGTTCGGCGATGCGAAGAAGATGCTCGATGAGGTCCTGAGTGCATTAAAGGCGGGCTAAGGACACGCCCCGACGCGGGATGGGCAGCGCCCGTCCCGCCCCCGCGGAAACGACTCACCCCGAAAACCGCCCTGATGCGACTGATTCCGACGAGGCGCTCTTCAGAACCACGCCGCGTGGCACTGCTCGCGCGGCTGCGAATGCTGTTCTTCGGCCTGCTGGGCCTGGTCGGCCTCGCGCTGGTGTTTGCGTTCGACGCGACGTGGCCGGTACTGGTGCATCTGTTTCTGACGGTGATCGAGTTCGCCGAGCAGGAAGTCGAGGAATTTTTCGCCCATACCATCGGCCTCAGCCACTATTACGCCCAAATGGCCACCGCCTGGCTGGGCTTCTTCCTGCTGCTGGTTTTCGGCATCATGCTGATCCGTAAAGCGGTCCGCATCACGCAGCAGGCCAAGGCCAAGCTGCCGGAATGGCGGGAGCATCAGAAGGAGGTCGCGCTCACCTGGTGGCAACATACGGTGGAGGCGCTTCTCGGCTGGTGGTCCACCCTCAGTTGGCCTCGCCGCATTGGCTTGATCGTCGCCGCCGTGGTATTCGCCGTGCCCCTGTTCTGGGCGCTCTCCCTCGTACTGGTGACCCTGATTTCGCTGATTATCGGGGTGTGATTCCGATCCCGGCGCCGCGCCGTTGAATGCGGCGGCGTCCCCTGCTAGATCGCTGACGGCTCGGCCTCCAGAGCCGAGAGCAGTCTCCCCGCCAGATTCCGGAAATTGATCGTGTGCCCCGCTTCCAGACCCACGGCACGCTCATGCAACGTCCTCCGTGGGGGCCAACGTTCGCTCTTCAACGCATACGCAATCCGGTTGCTGCCCCGGTCGGCGGGGATGCCGACGACCTGGTCGTCGAACGCGGTTCTCAACCTCGACCAATAAAGACCTCGGCGCCCGTCGCTCTCTACGAAATTGGCCACGACGACACCGTCGGCACGCACCGCGGCCGCGCATTGGTCGTAGAAATCCTGACTGCTCAACTGCTCCGGCAGTCCCTCCGGCCCGTAGCCGTCGAGCACGATCACATCGAAGTGCTCGACCGGGCTTTCCTCGATGAATTCCGCCCCGTCGGCATGAATGATTCGGAAGCGTTCGTCGTCCAGCGGAATCGCAAACTGATCGCGAAGTGCGATGATATTTCCATCGACCTCGACTGTCGTGACCGACGCTTCCGGCAGATAGCGATAGCAGTATTTCGACAGTGAGCCGCCACCCAGACCGACGATCAGAATGTGCCGCGGCGCCGGCTGAAGCAGCAGGAACCCCATGACGGCGCGCGAGTAGCTGAGCGCGAGATCGAACGGCGCGTGCTTATACATCGCGCTCTGCAAATAGCGGGAATCGAATCGCAGCGTCTTTCGGCGTTCGTCCTCTGCAACGAAAGGCAGCTTCCCGCTCGCACTCATGCGCTGATCTCCCAACACGGACGCGCGTCCGCACAGATCTTGGAAACCATCCTAGCGGGCCAGAAGATCAAGAATGCCCCGGATCAGAGCGATGGGCGCCGGCGGACAGCCGGGTATCACCCCATCGACGGGAATCACATTGGCGACGGCGCCGCAACTGGCATACGAGACCCCGAACTCACCACCGCAGGCGCCGCAGTCGCCCGCCGCAAGCACCCACTTCGGATCGGCCATGGCTTCGTAGGTGCGCTTCAATGCCGCCTCCATATGTCGGGACACGGGGCCGGTGACCAGCAGAATATCGGCATGGCGGGGTGAGGCGACGAAATGAACACCGAAACGCTCGATACCGTAATAGACGTTGTTCAGCGCATGGATTTCCAGCTCGCAACCGTTGCAGGAACCGGAATCTACTTGCCGGATCGCGAGACTGCCGCGGAACCGCCGGTCGACGACCGTCTTCAGCCTTTCGCCGGCCCGTTGAATCGTCTCGTCCACTTCGGCAGAGATCGGCACGGGCCCTTCGGCCCGGGCCGGGACAGGCTTCGCTGCCGCGGGTACCCGCTCGGTCAGCACGCCGGTCTTGAAAATCTTCCCATAGAGTCGCAGCATTGAAAATACCGTTACAGATCGTGGCCGGAATAAGAGCCGTTGACCGATTTGTTGCATACCGGGAAATCCGGCACGATGTTGCCGAGAACCAGCTGCTCCAGCGCCGGCCAGTTGATGATGCTGGGATCACGCGGGTAATAGCGGCGGATCAGACCGCCTTCGCCAAAACGAACATAGCAGAGGATTTCCCCGCGCCAGCTTTCTACGGCACCGAATCCGGCGGCGTGTTCCCGAGGCGTCTGCCATACGGTGGTCAGCTCCCCTGCCGGGAGATCGCGCAGCATCTGCTCGAGCAGCCGCAGCGCAGCGCGCAATTCCTTGTAACGCACCCAGAACCGCGACGAGACATCACCCTGGTCTTCCAGCGGCACCCGGACCGGCAATCGGTCGTAGGGAGCATAAGGAGCGTCCTTGCGAACGTCGAAAGTCTGCCCGCTGGCACGGCCAACGAATCCCAACGCCCCCAACGCCGCCGCCGTGTCGGTCGCCAGCAATCCGGCGCCGACCAGGCGATCTTCCAGTGAGGAATTCGCATCCAGGATCGTTATCAGTTCATCCAGCTCCCGACGCAACGCGTCCAGTGACTGCCGCATGCGTTCCGCCCTGTCCTGGCTCAGGTTCACCGCGACGCCGCCCGGAACGATTCGGTCCATCATCAGGCGATGGCCGAACCATGCCAAGTTCTCCCGCAGCCAAAGTTCCCGCAGACGGCCGAACTCGTAGTAACCGAAGAGGAAGCCGACGTCGTTGCACAAGGCCCCGAGATCCCCCAAGTGATTGATCACCCGCTCGCGCTCCGCCAGGATGCCCCTGAGGTAGGCGGCCCGCAGCGGAATTTCAACGCCGGCCGCGCGCTCCATGGCCATGCACGCCGCCCAGGTATGCCCTACCGTGCAGTCGCCGGAGACACGTCCTGCGAGCCGCGCCAAAGCGGCGCGATCGCGTCCCTCGGCGAGTTTTTCGATGCCCTTGTGGACATAGCCCAGTCGTTCCTCCAGATGCAGCACGGTTTCGCCGATCGCCTGAAAGCGGAAATGCCCGGGTTCGATGGTGCCGGCATGCACCGGTCCAACCGGGATCTCGTTAACGCTGGCGCCCTGAGCCTTCAGAAACGGATAATCGCAGTCCGGCGCTGTCTCGAGCGGCTGATCTCCGGCCACCGCGAGGCTCTTACGCAACGGAAACGTATGTTCGTCCCACGCCTGATGGCGCGTCCATCGGCGCGGATCGGGATGATCGGAGAAGCGTATCCCGAAGAGATCGTGAATGTGCCGCTCCGGTCGGTCCGCCGCCCAGTAATGGGGGGCGTGCGAGGGCAATTCCGGATGATTGGCACGAACTCGGGTCCGCAGGATCAGATAGGCCCCGCGCCGCTCCAGGCACGCGTTGATTTCGAGATCAACGCCGAGATCCTCCGCCCAGACTCCGGCCCAGCGCCAGCTTTCGGCCGCGGCATGCTGTGACGCTTTTCCCCAGTCCCCCGATTGCACCTCGATCAGTCGGGCCGGGGGAAGGCCGCTGGGCTCGATCAGCGCGGCTCTGATATTCCCGGAGCCCAGCACCGAGTAGAAACGATGGACCGGGTCCGCGGTGTCGGCCACGGCGGATACGTCGATTCCGACGGCTTGCTGCGATGACAATTCAGGCATCCTTCCGCATCCTCATTTCAACGCCTTGCGGCGGCGCGCCGCCAGCGGATGCGCAGAATAGGACTCGTAACGGTCGAGTCCCCGGACTTCGCAGCGGCCGCCATGCGCGATGTAGTCGCGACCATACCGGTCGAGAAAATCCATCACCGTGTGGTCGACCAACGAGGCATAGGTCAGATCGAAAATGACGCTCTCTCCGGCCGGCAGCTCCATGAGTTCGCGCTTCAGCGCGATGAAGTTGGAGAAAATCGCGGCACCGTTGATCTTGATGCGGTGAGCGCCGTCGGCCTCGCGGGTGATCCGGTAGGACAGCTCGAACAGGTTCCTGAGCTTCACTCCCCGCCAGCGATGAATCAGCAGTTTCACGAAAATCGCGATGGCCACGCCCGCCAGAATGTTGGTGGCGAGAATGCCGACGATCGTGATCACGAACAGGACCAGCTGTTCGCGGCCGATTTCAAGCGAATCGGCGAATGCCTGCGGCGAGCTCAGCCGGTAACCGGCATAAATCAGCAGCGCCGCCAGCGAGGCCAGCGGGATGTCACGGATCAGATGGGGAAACAACACCATAAAAAGAAGCAGAAACAAACCGTGAAAGAAATTGGACCAGCCGCTGCGCGCGCCGTAGCCGATGTTCGCGGAGCTGCGGACGATCTCGGCGACCATCGGCAGACCGCCGATCAGCCCGGACAAGATGTTGCCGATGCCGACCCCGGCGATATCCCGGTTCAGATCGGAGCGACGCCGCTCCGGATCGAGCCGGTCGACCGCCGAGGCGGCCAACAGCGATTCGAGGCTACCGATGAAAAACAAGCTGGCCACGGTGGACCAGAACGCTACGGTGCCGACTTTCGAAAAGTCGGGTGCCGTCAGGATCGTGGAGAGACGCTCCGGAACATCGGCGAGGAATTGGGGGGCGGTCACGTAAACATGCCGGTGTAGAAAATCGCTCTCATCGCCCTGCGAAACCAGGTACAGCTCGGCCTGGTTCAGATCGAACGTCCGCCCCAACAGATAGCCGCTCAGCACCACCAGCAACGGCGCGGGCAGTCGACCCAAC
>JALORT010000138.1 GCA_025458755.1 Methylotetracoccus sp. | reverse complement strand
GCAGAGGCCGCTCCGCCTCCAGCCGCGCGGCTTCGGTATCCTGTTCGATGAATTCGTCGATTCCTTTGACCAGGGCGTGTTCCAACCGCTTGTTCACCGGCCAGGAGCGCCAAGCCAGGTCTGCCTTTTTTTCCGCGGCCGCGCCGTCGCCGCGGTACTGTTCCGCAATCGCCAGCAAGCGCTCGGTTGCATCGTCCCGTCGCGCCAGGATCACGTCTTCCACGCGATCCCGTAATTCCTCCGGAATGTCCTCGTAAATGGCCAGTTGGCCGGCATTCACGATCCCCATGTCCATGCCGGCCCGGATCGCGTGGTACAGAAACACGGCATGGATGGCTTCCCGGACTGGATTGTTGCCGCGGAACGAGAAGGACACATTGGAAACGCCGCCGGAAATCAGCGCGTGCGGCAACGTGGCTTTGATCTTCCCGACCGCTTCGATGAAATCCAATCCGTAGCGGTTGTGTTCCTCGATCCCGGTCGCCACGGCGAAAATGTTCGGATCGAAGATAATGTCCTCAGCCGGTAAACCCGCCTGTTGCGTCAGCAGCCGGTAGGCGCGCGTACAGATCTCGACTTTCCGCTGCAGCGTATCGGCCTGACCTGCCTCATCGAAGGCCATCACGATCACTGCCGCACCGTACCGGCGCGCGAGTTTGGCATGCTGCAGGAAAGGTCCCTCCCCTTCTTTCAGGGAAATGGAGTTCACAATACCTTTGCCCTGAATGCACTTCAGCCCGGCCTCCAGCACCTCCCACTTCGATGAATCCACCATGATCGGCACCCGTGCGATGTCGGGCTCGCCGGCAATCAGGCTCAAGAAGCGCACCATCGCTTCTTGCGAATCCAGCATACCCTCGTCCATGTTGATGTCGATCATCTGGGCGCCGTTCTCCACCTGCTGCCGGGCGACATCCAGCGCCACATCGAAACGGCCATCGACGATCAAGCGGCGGAACGCCGCGGAACCGGTGACATTGGTTCGCTCACCGACGTTGACGAACAACGTGTCGGGGCCGATGTTCATCGGTTCCAGACCGGACAGGCGACACTGCGGCTCGATGTCCGGGATTCCGCGTGGTTGAAAATACTGCACCGCATCATGAATCGCACGGATATGCCGAGGGGTCGTACCGCAGCACCCGCCGATGATGTTCAAAAAGCCTTGTTCCGCCCAATCGGCGATTTCTTTCGCCATGCTCTCGGGCGACTCGTCGTACTCGCCGAACTCATTCGGCAGTCCAGCGTTGGGGTGCGCGGACACATGGGTGTCGGCGATGCGGGAAAGTTCCTCGACAAATGGGCGGAGCTGTTTCGCTCCCAGCGCGCAATTCAAACCGATTGCCAGCGGCTGAGCATGGCGTAGCGAGTTCCAGAACGCCTCGGCGGTCTGCCCGGACAGCGTGCGCCCGGAAGCATCGGTGATGGTGCCGGAAATCATCACCGGCAGGCGCAGGCTGCGCTCGTCGAAAAAACGCTCTACTGCAAAAACCGCCGCTTTTGCATTCAAGGTGTCGAATACGGTCTCGATCAGCAGGATATCGGCCCCGCCCTCGACCAGCGCCTCGGTCGCTTCGAGATAAGCCTCCACCAACTGATCGAAGCTGACGTTCCGAAATCCGGGATCGTTGACGTCCGGCGAGATGGAGGCGGTACGGTTGGTCGGACCGAGGACGCCGGCGACAAAGCGCGGGCGATCCGGGGTTGCTGCGGTCATCGCATCCGCCGCCGACCGCGCCAGCCGCGCTGCTTCGCGGTTGATCTCGCCCACCAGGCTTTCCATGCCGTAATCCGCCATGCTGATCCGGTTGGCGTTGAAGGTGTTGGTCTCGAGGATATCGGCGCCCGCCTCGAGATAGGCCGTGTGGATGGCCTGAATGATCTGCGGCTGGGTCAAAGACAGCAGGTCGTTGTTCCCCTTGAGATCCTGTCCCCAATCGGCGAAACGTTGTCCGCGATACTCACCTTCGCCGAGCGCGTAGCTCTGGATCATCGTACCCATCGCTCCGTCCAACAAAAGGATGCGCTGTGCCAGCAACTGGCGCAGAAGGAACTCTCGGGACGGTGAGTGAGACATCAAGTTTTGAAGACCAAGAGGGGGCTAAACGGTTTATTCTAGGCGGATCAGCCCGAAGGTTAAAGCTGCCGCGTCGGCGATTCCTGCACGTCAATCGCACTTGCGGCGAGAAATTTCACGAATCATCGGAGTTGACATCGGGCGTCCGTTCGATAGATTAGCCCGATTTAGTCCGCGGAAACCCCGATGCGTATCGAACAAGAAGCGCTAACCTTCGATGACGTCCTACTCGTCCCGGCCTACTCGTCCGTCCTGCCTCGCGACGTGAGCCTCACGACGAAACTGACCCGCGGCATTAGTCTCAATATCCCGCTGCTGTCGGCGGCGATGGATACCGTCACCGAATCGCGGCTCGCCATCATGATGGCGCAAGAGGGCGGGATCGGCATCATTCACAAGAACATGTCGATCGAAAGGCAAGCCTACGAAGTCCGTTGCGTGAAGAAGTACGAAAGTGGCGTGATCAAGGAACCCATCACCGTGTCCCCGTCCGCCACGATCCGCGACGTCATGGAACTGACCCGCAGCAAACGGATTTCCGGAGTTCCGGTCGTCGACGGCGATGCGTTGGTGGGAATTGTCACCAGCCGGGACCTCCGTTTCGAAACACGGCTTGACAGCCCTGTGACGAGTGCGATGACGCCCAAGGGCAAATTGGTTACGGTCCTGGAAGGCGCGAGCAAAGAGGAAGCCATCCGTCTGCTGCATGAACACCGGATCGAGAAGATCCTGGTGGTCAACGACGAATTCCAATTGCGTGGCCTGATCACTGTCAAAGACATCCAGAAATCCCGGGATTATCCCCAGGCCTGCAAGGATGAGCAGGAGCGACTGCGCGTGGGAGCGGCCGTCGGCACCGGCAGCGGCACTGAAGAACGCGTCGAGGCGCTGGTCGAGGCGGGTGTGGATGTGGTCGTAGTCGATACCGCGCACGGTCATTCCCAGGGTGTGCTGGACCGCATCCGTTGGATCAAGCGCGCTCACCCTAATGTGCAGGTTATCGGCGGCAACATCGCGACCGCCGCTGCCGCCCGCGCGTTGCTGGATACGGGAGCCGATGCAGTCAAAGTGGGGATCGGTCCCGGATCGATCTGCACGACGCGGATCGTCGCCGGAGTCGGCATTCCTCAAATCACGGCGGTATCCAATGTCGCGGAGGCATTGGACGGTTCCGGGGTTCCGGTCATCGCTGACGGCGGCATCCGCTACTCGGGCGACCTGGCGAAGGCACTGGCCGCGGGTGCCCATGCCGTCATGATCGGCGGGCTGTTCGCAGGCACCGAGGAGGCGCCCGGCGACGTCGAACTCTATCAGGGACGGTCGTACAAGTCTTATCGCGGCATGGGCTCGCTGGGTGCGATGGCGCAACAGCAGGGTTCCAGCGACCGCTATTTTCAGGAAGCCACCGACGTCGAGAAACTGGTCCCCGAGGGGATCGAAGGACGCGTGCCCTACAAAGGGAGCCTGGTCGCAATCGTCCATCAGCTGCTGGGCGGAGTGCGCGGCGCGATGGGGTATACCGGCTGCCACAACATCGAGGAAATGCGCAGCAAAGTGAACTTCGTCAGGGTCACCACGGCCGGCATGCGCGAGAGCCATGTCCACGATGTGGCGATCACCAAGGAGGCCCCGAATTATCGGCTGGATTGAGCGACAGGCCGGCCGTCTTACCCGCTGCACCGGCGCGGAGTGCGCTCCGCGGACTCGTTATTTAGGACGGGGTACCCTCCGGTAGCGAATCATGCGCGCCCGCCTCTCTCTGAGATGGAGCGGCGCGGGTTGATCCCGAAACCTCGGTGATGCGTCAACATGCTGGATATCCACCAACACAAAATTCTGATTCTCGATTTCGGGTCGCAGTACACACAGCTGATCGCAAGACGTATCCGAGAAATCGGAGTCTACTGCGAGATCCACAGCTACCGCTGCGAAGACACCGTGCTGCGAGACCTTAGCCCGCGCGGGATCATTCTGTCCGGAGGCCCGGAAACGGTGACCGAAAGCAACGCACCGCGGGCTCCCAATGCTGTGTTCGACTTCGGCGTACCCGTTCTCGGAATCTGCTATGGCATGCAGACGATGGCGCAGCAACTGGGCGGCAAGGTCGAGGCCGCCGAACATCGTGAATTCGGTTACGCACAAATCAGAGCCCGCGGTCACTCCCGCCTGTTGCGCGAGATCGAAGATCACACGACCAGCGAGGGTTTCGGCCTGCTCGACGTCTGGATGAGTCATGGCGACCGCGTGGTGCAGATGCCGGACGGTTTCAAACTCATCGCCAGTACGGATACGGCGCCGATTGCAGGCATGGCTGATGAGGCGCGCGGTTTTTACGGTTTACAGTTCCACCCAGAGGTCACGCACACCCGTCAGGGGAAGCGGCTACTCGAACGCTTCGTCCGCGAGATTTGCGGTTGTGAGGCACTCTGGGTGCCGCGCAACATCATTGCGGATAGCATCAGCAGCATCCGGGAAAAGGCCGGTGAGGATCACGTGATCCTGGGCTTGTCCGGCGGTGTCGATTCCTCGGTCGTCGCGGCACTGCTGCACAAGGCGATCGGCAGCAAACTCAGGTGCGTGTTCGTCGACACTGGCCTGCTGCGTCTGGGCGAAGGTGACCAGGTCATGGCGACCTTTGCCGAACACATGGGCGTCGAGGTGATCCGGGTCGATGCCGAAATGCAGTTCATGGACGCGCTCCAGGGCGTCGCCGATCCTGAGGAAAAGCGCAAGATCATCGGCGGGCTGTTTATCGAGATCTTCGAGGCGGAGGCCGCCAAACACAAGGATGCCCGATGGCTGGCACAGGGGACCATCTACCCGGATGTGATCGAATCGGCCGGAGCGAAGTCCGGCACGGCGCAGGTCATCAAATCACACCACAACGTCGGCGGCCTGCCGGACTGGATGAGTATCGGACTGATCGAACCGTTACGAGAGCTGTTCAAGGACGAGGTGCGCCAGATCGGCCTGGAGCTGGGTCTGCCGTCCGAAATGGTGTTCCGACACCCGTTCCCCGGTCCCGGGCTCGGCGTTCGTATCCTGGGGGAGGTTCGCAAGAACTATGCGGATTTGCTGCGTAAAGCCGATGCGATCTTCATCGAAGAACTGTATCGACACGACCTCTACGAGACGGTGAGCCAAGCGTTCGCGGTCTTCCTTCCCGTCAAGTCGGTCGCCGTCATGGGCGACGGCCGCCGCCACGATTATGTCATCGCGCTGCGGGCGGTGGAGACCGTCGACTTCATGACCGCGCGATGGGCACACCTGCCGTACGAGTTTCTCGATCGGGTATCCCGGCGGATCATCAATGAGGTCGCCGGCATTTCCCGCGTGACCTACGACATCTCCGGCAAACCGCCGGCGACGATCGAGTGGGAATAGAGAGGGAGGAGCCGTCGACGAACCCGCACGCCGACCGCTACTGGATGCGCCGGGCGCTGAATCTCGCCCATCATGCCGAGTATCTCGGTGAAGTCCCCATTGGAGCACTCCTCGTTCGTGACGATCAACTGATCGCGGAGGGATGGAACGCCCCGATCGGCAGTTGTGACCCCAGCGCCCACGCGGAAATCGTCGCTCTGAGGCGGGCCGGCCAAGCCATCGGCAACTATCGGTTCCCCGGCTGCACCCTCTATGTCACTCTAGAACCCTGCGTGATGTGCGTAGGTGCGATGATTCATGCACGCATTGCCCGTCTCGTGTTCGGCGCATGCGACCCGCAGCGAGGCGCGGTGTCCAGCCGTGTGCAATTGGCCGATGCCGACTTTTTCAATCATCGCATGGTCCATAGCGGCGGCATCCTGCCTCAAGAGTGCGGCGCGCTGCTGCGGACTTTCTTCCGCCGCAAGCGGGCTCGTGGTGAGGTCAGCGGTGACGCATGTACATCATCGCCGGGCGGTGGTCCATCGACGAGTGAAGGATGCTACAATCGCCATCACGCCGGAGAGGTACCGAAGCGGTCATAACGGCGCCGACTCGAAATCGGATGGGGGTAGAAATATCCCACAAGGGTTCGAATCCCTTCCTCTCCGCCAAATATGTAGCGATGGCGCGCCTTCGAGGCCGTCTTCCTGTCCTCTATCCCGCCCAGTCGAGTCCGAACGGCGGAGTTAGACGGCCGTCAGACGTTCATCAGACGGTGGGACAGCCGTTGGACAGAACGGCCCTGAAACGGGAGCTTTAGGGTCTCTGCGGTTCCTGCGGTCCCCTCCAGTAGCCGCGGCGCAAACCCTCCGAGGGCAAGGCCACC
>JALORT010000514.1 GCA_025458755.1 Methylotetracoccus sp. | reverse complement strand
CGAGAGTTTCCAGTGCGCTCATGCGATCGACGAGCGTTGAGGCAATGTCACCCATGACCTCGCTCGTCGTGGCGCGACCCTCGCGGAGCTGCTGCACGACTTCGGAAACTTGCTGCTCAAGACGTTGGACGCGGGCCTCGTCCACATTGGAAACGGGAACCAATCGCTGGGGACGGGAGCGCAAATCCGCAACTGCGGCTTCCAGGGCTGCCATCCGCGCGGGATCAAAGGCGGGGGCCTGCGGTTCGTAGATGACGGCAGGGACCGCGGCCCTTGCTTCCAGATCAGCAAGGCGGCTTTCGATCGGAGTGAGATCGACGGGAGGGCTGACCGCTGCTTCCGCCTGGACTTCGTGGATCACCTCGCGCACGACCTTGCGCGGGGACTTTTCCCACTCTTTGAGCGCCTTCACATGGGCGCGGATCTCTTCCACCGCGCGCTCGCACGCGGCCTGCGTGACGGCACAGGTCTGCGCCGTGGCGGCACAGACATCGACCGCCTGTTTCAACTGTTCTTCCGTGACCGACATGGTGCGGGCTCCCGTAGAAATAGCTTCCACGCCAGTCACAGGTTTTGATTTTTTGGGATCGCCCGAGTGTCGGCGCATGGGGCCGGTCGGATGCGGGGAACCTTACCCCGATTTGACGACAAGTTCTAGTTAATGGCCTTGACAGATCGCGAATTTATGCGCTGCGGCGCCTTTTTCGCATCCGGTCATCCTGCCGGACCATCTCCAAAAGTCTGGCCATGCGTTCGACTTTTGCGTCTCTTGGCGGGGGCTGTGCAACTGGGGCCGTGATGGGACCGCTCTTGACCAGCTTCAGGAGTTGGATGACCTCGAACACGTCATCGGTTTTGACGACGGGTGAAGGCAATGCAGGAGCCGCCAGAACGAGATCAGCGGGCTTGGCCTCTTCGACCACCGCGGCGACAACGGGGCTGACGACAAGATCGGACAGAACAATCGAGCGGATGGTGACCGGCACCACGCCGTCGTCGGAATGGGAAACCCACCGACCGGATCCAGCCCGGCGGGACCGGATGACCATGCCCCCGCCGCCGCCCGTGGCCGGCACCTCTTCCGGGATCGGGACGCCCACACCTTGCAGCGTTCCTGATGCCGTGGACGAGCCAAACGCGGAGCCCTGCATGGCCCCGTCGTTGAGGGCCGTGAGCGTGCCCGAGACACTGGCGACACCCGCCGCGGTGCCCCGCATGGCGTTGGGATCGGCGGCACCTTGCGGGCCGAAGTACCCGGCGAAGTAGCCATCCGGGAAGTAGCCGCCGAAATAGCCTTTTCCGCCGCTCATGTCAGATCGTAGGTGATCGCTGTTCTATTCTTGTCGCCGTCGAGTGTCGCAACGATGCGGTCTTTTGTGTCTGCCACCGCGTTGCGGATCGTGACGGTGGAGCCCGGTTCTCCGCTGATCTTTCCGGCGGTCGCCGCCGCCACCAGCCTGAGCGCCTGGCGCAGCGTGAGCCCGCTTTCTACGTCCTCTTCGTCAAGCAGGTAGGTGGAGAAGTTCGCCGCCTCCAAGGTGATGGCCGGCGCGATCGAACCCACCAGCCGCCCCGTGGCGTAGCTCACAATCGACGTTGTGGCCACGCCGTTGGATACGCCCGCCGCCCAAGCTAGGGCCTGCATCGTGCCAGATACGGTTGACGTGCCGTTCGATGTCGCAGCCCCATTCAGCGCCGCGTTGACGTTGCCGGTAACGGTCGCAACACCGTTTGAAACACCTTGACCCGAGACAACGAGCTGCAAGGTCGCCGTAGCCGTCGCAACACCATCTGACGTGCCGGTTGCATTCCGCCCGCCGACAAGAGCGAGCGCCGTGGTGGCCGCGCCTTCCGATTCACGGAACGACTTGATCGCGCCGGCTTTCTGCGGCTGCACCCAGGCCCGTTCATTCGTGTATCCAGATGGGATGCCAACCAGATCGGACGTGAAGCCCTCTCCCGCAGTGAGGTTGCGATCAAGGCTGGTCGAGTAGTGGTTTCCATAATGGACATAGGGATAGGCGCTATTCGAGATTGTCGCGCCAAAGAGGCGGACTCCCGAAGAGTAATCCCTGAACCCGTTCTGGAGCAGCGCCATCCTTAGCCCCCGAAGCCATAGTCAAAGTCGATCATAACCGTACCGCCCGAGGTCGTGGCACCAGTCTGGAATAACAAGAACGTGATGTTCGCGCCGTCACGAATGCGCGGCAGCGACGGAAAGGCGTTCAAGAAATCCACCTTCGTATAAAGACCCGTCGCCGGCACCGGGATCGTCCAGAGCGGCTTGCAGAGCCCTATGATCACAGTGCCCGAGGCGTGCGCCGTGCCAGACCAAACCAAGTTGACAATATCCGAAACGCCCGTGTCGCCCGCCGCAAGTGGCAGGAACGGGTTCCACTTGTTTGCTGCTGTGCCAGAGTTGAGCAACTGGCCAATACCCATCGAGGCCGTCGAGGTAAAGGATGTGGTCGCCCCAGGGTTGCCGCCAGTATCAAGGTAGTTCACAACGCACGTCGGAGCGTTGGCCCCCATCGCAGTACGG
>JALORT010000513.1 GCA_025458755.1 Methylotetracoccus sp. | reverse complement strand
CGGGCAGCCAGCGTTCTTCGTTGAACGCCCGGATCAGAATGGTGACTTCGGATACCTTTCCGTTCATCGTTGATTCTCGGTATCGGTGACTGCGGCGTCGCCCAGCGTCACGTTGGCAAACGTCGTGAATTCCTGGCCGGGCTCGAGGCGCGCCGATTGCCCCAATCGCACCGCCCCTGCGAGGTCCTTTGGCATGTTGGTACACGGCTCGAGAACGGCAGTGTACAGATCGCGCCAGCCTCCGTAAGTCAGGAACAGCCAGACATAGGGCAGGCGCGTGCCATCGAATGCCATGCGGAGGGTAGCGCCCGCCGCAGAGTCAACCACGCCGCACCAGTCGCCGGGGCAGCGTTCGACATAAGCGAATTCCTGAAGCCGGCTGGCGGCGGGCGGAATCACGCTCAGGTCGACCTTGCGTGACGCCGACTCGAGGATCGGCCAATCGAAGCCATCCGTCGGCGGCAGCAGGGAACTGAACCCGGGGTCCACCTGAGTGACGCGTCCGCCCGGCAGTTGAAGCCGGCAATGCGGATGAATGGCCACTGGCAGGTGCTGCTTGAACAGAAAATGGAACGGTTCCTTCTCTTCGCTGCGGATGCTGTATCGCACCGCGAGAGTGCTGCCGTCCCCGTCGAGCTCGAACTCTTTGGTGCAGCGTGCCCGAACGATCGACGAGGACGCGGAAAGTGTCAGTGTTGCCGACCGGCCGTCGCGCATGGATTCGACGCGCCAGGGCAGCGTCCACCACTCGCCATGATCCGGTAGATCGCGTCCCTCGAACCGACCGGGGGCATCGTTCGGGAACAATTCTTCCCAGCCGCCGGCCCAGGCGTCGTCGTAGTTCGTGCCTGCCGGTACGCGCCTGGGGCTCAAGCCCGGGCGATGCCAGATCCACTGCCGGTCATGCTTGCGGTCATGAAGCTCCCATACGCGGCCGCCCAGCTCCGGGATGACGACCGCCCTCAGGCGATCGTTCTCTAGAATGACCGCCTCGAAGCCCTCGACGGCGCCACGGCGGATCCTCGCTGTCACGGCCGAGCCCCTCCCTTGTGCCGAAGATTCCCGATCGCGCCTCGCAGCAGGGAACGCAGGAAGATCAGCACCGATTCGAGCGAGTAGCGCCAGTCACGCCAGTCCAGATCGTAGAATGCCAGCGGCGGCCGGTACGAGCGCAACAGGTCGCGCCAGCCCAGGAGGCCGGCGCGGAAGTAGGCTGGGATGGCAGCGCCGTCGGCTCGCAGCACGACGTGGCGGAAATCGTTGCCTCGAGGCCCCGTCGGCGCAGCCGTCTCGCCGATCAGGTCGAGGTAGTGAAGCCAGCACAGGTCAACCCCGGCGTATGGCGCGGCATCGCCGCCGCCCGAAAGTCGCGGATTCGCCTCGATCAGCTTTACCTTGCCGTCACGGCTGTCCCATTTCATCTCGATCTCGCAGATGCCAACGTAGCCGATGCTGCGCAGGAACCGGTCGCAGGCAGCGTCAGTCTCCGGGTCCACAACCGGCTCAGAGACCGTGGCCGGCCCGAAGCCGACCGGGTCGCAACGGAGTTCACGGAACATCGCGTGCGCGATGCGCGTGCCGTCCGTGCCGTAACAGGACAAGTAAACCCGTTTCGCCGTGTCTGGCCCCTGGATGATCTCCTGCAGGATCACCTTCGGGGTCACGTCCGCGACCCGACGATAGTGATCGAGGAGCATGGCCGGAGTGTCCGCGATCGCGATTTTGGCGTTCAGCAAAGGGTGCCCGGCGGGAAGCCGTCGCCACTCACGGAAGTGCATCGGCTTCATCAGGCACGGAAACGCCGCCTCGGCCGCGAAGCGACTGACGTCGTCCGCGCTCTCCGCCTGCCGCGTCCGCGGCATCGGCATGCCGTGAGAGGCGGCCAGCTCGTACTGGGAATGCTTGTCGGCCAGCAAGCGGCCGCGGCATGTCGAGCGATCGCAGTGACGAACTGGTCGGAACTGGCGATCAGCGCCGGCTTGCCGCCGATCTCGCCGGCAAGATCGAACATGAACTTCAGCCACGCGTCCGGCTCTAAATCGGGGTCAGGACACAGCCGCGCCGGACCGTAGGTCGACCGGAACCCGGGATAGGACGGATTGCAGTCGAAGCTGTACGTAGGGATTCGTTTGCGAAGAAGCGAACGGGCACCGAGTACGCCAGTCTGGAAGGCCCCTGCGATGACTGCTGGTGGCCAGTCGGCGCCGACGCGAGTCAGCGGTCGGCGCGTGACTGGCATCGCGGGCTGCCGGGCAGCTGTCGTTGGGGAGGTCATCAGACGGGCCAACTCGTTGATTATTAAGGCTGCATATTGGCCCGGGGCACCCTCGGACCGTTACTCGCAGCGCTCTCCGGCCAGTATTTTCGCGACCGGTGTCACAGGTCACAAGCGGGAAACTGACAAGCCATGGGTGCCGGCGGGAAGATTGCGCCAGGAGTTTTGGATTGGCGCGCCGGTCGGTCGCCCCTATCCTGTTCGACATGGCCCGCGCTTGGGCGGGTTTCAATTGGCTCAAATGGGCGGTATCGGATTCATGAAAGCCAGATTTCACCTGATTGCTGCGTTCTCGATGATCCTCACGGCATCGTTTGCTGACGCGAAGGTTCTTTACGTGGACCGCAATTCCGGCAACGACGCCACGACGTATGAGGCCAATAGCGCTACGAGTCCATGGAGGACCATCGGACGAGCCGCTTGGGGCAGTACGACGCGTAGTTCGCCCAACGCTTCTCAGGCCGCGAGGGCAGGGGATACGGTGATCATTCGCGCGGGCACTTACTCCACCGCGGGGTCCGGTCTCCGATATGACCCCGCCTACAATCCCGCGAACTCCGGGACCGCCGCTCAGCCGATCGTTTTTCAAGCTGAAGGCACGGTTACCTTGACGCTCAGTAGTTCGCGTGGGCCGGTCATTGGCTCCAACGAACGGAACTACATTACTTGGAAAGGATTCACAATCAACGAGGCAAACGCGCCATCAACACCG
>JALORT010000137.1 GCA_025458755.1 Methylotetracoccus sp. | reverse complement strand
CGCCCCATCCGAAGTCGAATTATGCGATCACCGGGCTTTACTTCTACGACAACCAGGTCGTCGACATGGCGGCGAGCTTGCACCCGTCGGTCCGGGGCGAACTCGAGATCACCGACATCAATTCGCTCTACTTGAGGCAGCGCCAGCTCAGTTTGATTCGGCTCGGACGCGGTGTCGCCTGGCTGGACACTGGAACACACGAGTCGCTGCTGCAAGCGTCGAATTTCATTCAAACCATCGAGGAGCGGCAAGGCCTGAAAATCTGCTGTCCGGAAGAGATCGCATTCAATCAGCAATGGATCGATGCGGCGCAGTTGGAGCGCCTCGCGGCTCCGGTCAAAAAAAGCGGCTACGGTGACTATCTGTTGCGGTTGTTGGAGATGGGAAGACCGCAATGAAGGTCGAAGTAACGTCTTTGCCTGGAGTTCTGCTGATCACTCCCGAGGTTTTCGGTGACGCGCGTGGATGTTTCTTCGAGACCTGGAATCGCCGCCGCTTTGCGGAGTCGGGGCTGGACATTGATTTCGTTCAAGACAACGTCTCGTGCTCGCGCCGAGGAATCCTCCGCGGCCTGCATTTCCAGAACCCGCACGGCCAGGGAAAATTGGTGCAGGCGCTGCAGGGCGAGGTTTTCGATGTCGCTGTCGATGTTCGGCGGGGCTCCCCGACGTTCGGGAGCTGGTTCGGCTGTTTTCTGTCCGAAGTCAACCGGCAGCAGCTGTTCATCCCTGCGGGTTTTGCCCATGGCTTCTGCGTGACCAGTGAGACCGCGCTGTTCTGTTACAAATGTACCGATTTCTACCATCCTTCGAGTGAATTTTCGCTGCGCTGGGATGACCCCGCGATTGGCATCGAGTGGCCGGTGGTCGCGGCGGAATTGTCCGTTAAGGATTCAGCCGCGGCCAACCTCGCCGATTTCCCGCCCGACCAGCTGCCGGTGTACCGATGAAAATCCTGTTGCTTGGTCGGGAGGGGCAGGTGGCTTGGGAACTCCGGCGCACGCTGGCTCCGTTGGGGGAGCTTGTCGCGGTAGACCGCCGCACGCCAGGACTGACCACCGATCTGACCGACATGGACTCGGTTCGGCGAGCGATCAGGACGGTAGGCCCGGATCTGGTGGTCAACGCTGCTGCGTACACCGCCGTCGACAGGGCCGAACACGAAGCGGAACTGGCGTGGCGGATCAACGCCGAGGCGCCGGGCGTCATCGCTGCGGAAGTGAAGCGCCTTGGCAGCGGGCTGATTCACTACTCGACCGATTATGTCTTCGGCGGCGGCTCTGCTGCGGAACCTTTTTCGGAAGATCACCGCGAACAGCCGCAAAGTGTTTACGGACAGAGCAAGTGGGCTGGCGAGGAAGCAATCCGCGACTCGAATGTGCCGCATGTCATTCTGCGTACCGCGTGGGTCTATGGACAACGCGGACGCAATTTTCTGTTAACGATGCTTCGCCTGTTGAAAGAGCGCGAGCACATCAGTGTGGTCGATGATCAGCGGGGCTCCCCGACCTGGTCCCGCCTGATTGCGGAAGCAACTGCCGCGTTGGTCGTGCAATGCCGCGATGGCAGCGCCTTCCGTCCCGGAGATGCCGCTGGGACTTATCATCTGACCTGTTCCGGGGACACCACCTGGTGTGGATTCGCCCGACAAATCCGGATCGAGGCGCAGAAGCGCGGACTCGTCGCGGAACCGTGCGCGGGGATCACGGGGATCACTACCTCCGACTACCCGACGCCGGCCAGAAGACCCGCCTACTCGGTTCTCGCAACGGAGAAGTTGGCCCATCGCTTCGGCCTGCGTCTACCTCACTGGGAGGCCGCCCTCAGCCTGTGTCTGGACGACTTTTGCGCTCCGGCCGGAGAATGCACCAACGCCGGGGTGCCGCGTGCCGTGAAGCGGTAGAGCATGTAAATTTTTGCGACCGCCGTGTCCGCGAGATTGCCGTGAGCCGACACCACAGGGTGTGCTCCCGGCGCGTGGGCGTACTGGTCGCTTCATTCGGTCTCGGGCGGATGTTGGCTGAACATTCGTCGCCTGGAACCTCCTCCGCTTCGATGCGACCGTCAGTCCCCGGTTGAACCACTGCCGGGCCCGAGGGCAGTGCCTCCGTGGCGAGTCGTACGATGCGCCATGCGCCAATGGTCTTGATGTCGACATGAATCCGCGATTCGTTCACCTCCGCGTCCACACTGAATATTCCCTGAGCGATGGGCTGATTCGGATCAAGCCGCTGATCACTCGGGTTGCGGCGCTGGGAATGCCCGCGGTGGGGATTACCGATAACAACAATCTGTTCGCGTCGGTGAAATTCTACCGGGCGGCAGTCGCTGCTGGGATCAAGCCACTGATCGGTGCGGATCTGTGCCTCTACAACGAGGTTGAGGCGAGAGCGCCGGACCGCTTGACCCTCTTGGTCCAGAATGACTGCGGTTATCGCAATCTGACGGCGTTGATTTCGCGGGCCTATCTCGAGAATCAGCATCAGGGTATCCCGATGTTGATGACCGAGTGGCTCGAATCCTCGAACGAAGGCTTGATCGCCCTCTCCGGGGCGCGCGAGGGAAGGATCGGGCGCTGCGTGCTGGCAGGGCAGCTGGACGAAAGCCGGCGGGCCATGGAGTCTTGGCTGCGCCTGTTCGGCAACCGCTTCTATCTCGACCTGCAGCGCACCGGACGGGCGCGGGAGGAGACGTATATCGAAGGCGCCGTCGGGCTGGCCGCGGAGTTCGGCGCTCCCGTCGTGGCGACGAACGACGTGCGATTTTTGGACGCCGGCGAGTTCGATGCGCACGAAGCGCGAGTCTGCATTTTTCAGGGGCGGGTTCTGGACGATCCCCGGCGACCACGCGATTACAGCGATCGGCAGTACCTGTGCAGCGCGGAACAGATGGCGGAATTGTTCGCGGATCTTCCCGAGGCGCTGGAAAATGCCGTGGAAATCGCCAAGCGCTGCAATCTCGAGTTACGGCTTGGGCAGACCTCACTCCCGGACTTCCCCGTTCCGAGCGGCCTGAGCCTGGACAGCTATTTTGTTCAGGAGGCGCGCGGCGGCTTGGAGCAACGTTTGCAGATCTTCAAGTCGCCGGATGCCGCTGAGACGCCCAAAACATCGGTCTCCGTCTATCGGGAGCGGCTGGAGCAGGAACTGTCGGTGATTCGGCAAATGGGCTTTGCCGGCTATTTTCTCATCGTCGCCGATTTCATTCAGTGGGCCAAGAATCAGGGCATCCCGGTTGGGCCGGGGCGGGGTTCCGGCGCCGGCTCGTTGGTCGCCTACGCACTTCGCATCACCGACCTCGATCCCATCGAATTCGATCTGCTCTTCGAGCGGTTTCTTAACCCTGAACGCGTCTCGATGCCCGATTTCGATGTCGACTTCTGTATGGACCGGCGGGATGAAGTGATCGACTATGTCGCCGCCAAGTACGGTCGCGACCGGGTTTCGCAAATCATCACCTACGGCAGTATGGCGGCCAAAGCCGTGGTGCGCGACGTGGGGCGTGTGCTGGGCCATGCTTACGGGTTCGTCGACAAGATCGCCAAATTGATCCCGTTTGAACTGGGGATGACGCTGCAGAAGGCTCTGGTCGACAGCGAGGATCTGAGGCGTTGGTACGAGAAGGATGACGAGGTCAAGGCGCTGATCGACCTGGCGCAGTCGCTCGAAGGTTTGACGCGGAATGCCGGGAAGCATGCGGGCGGCGTCGTGATTGCGCCCTCGCGCTTGATCGATTTCACGCCGTTGTATTGCGAGCCCGGCGGCGAGAATCTGGTGACCCAGTTCGACAAGGACGATGTCGAAGCCGTAGGTCTGGTGAAGTTCGACTTTCTCGGGCTGCGGACGCTGACCATCATCGACTGGACGGTCAAGGCGATCAATCGCAGTCGGTCCGCGGACCACGGAGAAGTCCTCGCGATCGATCGGATTCCGCGCGACGATCCGGCAACGTTTGCGCTGCTGAAGCGCTGTGCGACGACCGCGGTGTTTCAGTTGGAATCGCGCGGCATGAAGGATCTGATCAAACGCCTGCAGCCCGACTGTTTCGAAGACATCATCGCGTTGGTCGCGTTGTTCCGCCCCGGTCCTCTCCAATCCGGCATGGTAGACGATTTCATCAACCGTAAACAGGGCAAGGCGAAGGTCGAATATCCGCATCCGCAGCTCGAGACGATCTTGAAGCCAACCTACGGGGTGATCGTCTACCAGGAGCAGGTCATGCAGATTGCGCAGGTCCTGGCTGGATACACGCTCGGTGCGGCCGACCTGCTGCGCCGCGCGATGGGTAAGAAAAAGCCGGAGGAAATGGCGAAGCAGCGCGACATCTTCGTGCGCGGCGCGGTGGAACGCAAGGTGGACGAGTCCACGGCCTCTCACATTTTCGATCTGATGGAAAAGTTCGCCGAGTATGGATTCAATAAGTCGCACTCAGCGGCCTATGCGTTGGTGTCTTACCAAACCGCCTGGCTAAAGGCGCATTTCCCTGCGGAGTTCATGGCCGCGGTGCTGTCGGCCGACATGGATAACACCGATAAGGTCGTGGTGCTGATCGAGGAATGCCGGACGATGAAATTGAAGGTCGCGTCGCCGGACATCAACCGCTCGGAATTCAGATTCACCGTCAGCGGTCCGCAGACCATCCTCTACGGCTTGGGGGCCGTGAAGGGTGTGGGCGCCAGCGCCATCGGCGATATCCTGCTGGAGCGTGAACGTCACGGTGTCTACCGAGACCTTTTGGACCTCTGTCGCCGGGTGGATCTCAAGAAGGCGAATCGCCGTGTATTGGATGCGCTGATCAGAGCCGGGGCGCTTGACGGCATGGACGCGAACCGGGCGGCTCACGTGGCCGCTTTGCCCGATGCCGTCAAGGCGGCGGAGCAGTCGGGCGAGATGGACGCCAGCGGTCAAGACGATTTGTTCGCGTTGGATGGCGTTTCGCCGGTCTCGGTGCCGGTGCACGACCGGGCCGGGGTGGAACCTTGGTCCGAGCGGGAGCGGCTGGTCCACGAAAAAGCGACGCTCGGACTTTATCTGACCGGGCATCCGATCGGCGAATATGAGAGCGAACTGGCGGCGATGATTACGACGCGCCTGGGGGATATCCAGCAGGACAGCGCCGCCCGCGCTGGACTAAAGCAGGAAACGCGGGCGGTCGTGGCGGGTCTGATCGTCGATTTGCGGACGCGGCAGAGCAAGAGCGGCAAGCGAATGGCGTTTGCCAGTCTGGATGACCGAACCGGGCGGCTGGACGTCGCCGTTTATCCCGAAGTCTTGGAGGAGCATCGCGAGGTGTTGAGCAAAGATGCGCTGGTGGTGGTTGAGGGTGCGCTGGCGCTCGATGAGTTCAGCGGGCACTATCGGCTGACGGCCGAACGGATTCACAGCATCGAGACGGCACGTGGCCGTTTCGCCAAGCAGTTGGTCATTGCATGGCGGACCGGGGGCGTTGCAGGGCGTCCCAATGAACCAGCTCCGCTGGAGGAGTTGCGGGCACTGTTGAAACCGTTCCAGGGCGGGGCTTGCCCGATTGTGATCGATTACCGCGGCGATGGAGCTGCGACGCGACTCCAACTCGGAGAGGTTTGGCGGGTTCATCCGGGTGAGGATTTGCTGCAGCGGTTGAAAAAGACGTTGGGTCCGGAATCCGTGCGTGTGATCTACCACTAAGCGAAAGAGCGGGGAGCTAGGGTCAGTGATGCGCGTGCTTGGGGTGGGGGTCACCGCACGAAAGGCTGGCCTGTCATCGCAAGCGACTGTTTTAAATGAATAAGTTGCGAGATAAATCAACAAGGACGAGAGGGTGAAAAAACGGTGGACAGTTTACATTTTTGGTTTAGAATTGGTCCCCGTCTCAGGGACGGGGCGCGATTCACGGGTGGCCAAAGAGGAGGAGAGCCTTTTGGACACAGCGAGAACTACAATAAGTGCAGAGACTCCCGACGGCGCAGGGTTCACCACCTCATGCGTCATCGGCGAAGAAAAAATATAAAAATATCAAGCCCACGCGACGTGGGCTTTTTTCTGGGTCTGCGGGAGAGATGAATCGTGCGCCGGGCAGTGGGCAAAAAAAAGCGACCGTGTTTGCGGTCGCCAAGGAGGAGGAGAACTCAAGCTGCAGACTCATCTTAGGGAGATAAGCCCCGCTGCCCCAGTTCTGCCGAGGTTGCATAAAGTATACCTTCGCGAACGGCTTTCAATGATCAGTTCGTCTTATGAACTGCCGCAGTCTTGGCTTATGCTGAGGCGGAGACGCGAATGCGACGGCAGCCGAACGGCGTCGGCCTTCGACGCGCGACGGTGCCTCGCGGTCGGCTCCCTGGCGTCGGGCAGTGCGTCCTTCGCCAACCCTAC
>JALORT010000512.1 GCA_025458755.1 Methylotetracoccus sp. | reverse complement strand
CGCTTGCTGGCCAGGCGCTTCGAGGCCGCGCCACATCCCGTGTCGAAGCAGTTCCGGCGTGGCTCGTTGCGCAGCCTCAACGTGCCGATCGGCGGGTCTGCCGTTGCGCTGCCCCTTGGGCTCACCGGCGAACCGTTTGGTCAAATCCACAGCATCGACAATGTGCTGCTGAACGGTTCCGACTTTGCTGTTTCGGTGAGTATCAACTACATCATGGGGCTGGTGAACCCTGCACTGGACGCGATCAAGACATTCAACAGGTCCATTCCGGTCAGCGCAGCGGGGATCAGTACCGTTTACCACGTCGGAGTGCACCCCCCTACGGTCCAGTGGATTCCGCAGGGTTCGTCCGCGGTGTTCAAGATCAAGGTCAGCGGATGGGCGAAAACCAATTCCATACTCGCCAATGCCACCTTTTCTCTACTGCAAGACGTAACGCTCAATTTTGACGGCAGCTTGTGGTTGGCGCCCGGGTATCGGAGCGTTACCGTCAGCGCGAGCGGCCTCGGCCACGGCACGGTTCACGACAATGTGATGGCGGCCGTGAAAGCGGCAGTTCCCCCGATCGTTCAGACCGCTTGCAACAATGCGCAATTGTCCCTCGACAAGATGACGCAGCAGACGGAAGAATTGGCGCAACAGCTGAGGACGCTTGACGATCAGGCGAGTGTTTGGCTGGACTCCGCCGAGTTCGTGGCTGACGGGCTCGTCCTGCGCGGCACGATCGCGCTCGCGCCGCGGCGCGGGGTCGAGGTGAAAAACGAAAAGACCGCGGCGGAGGATGCGCACAGCGCCCTTGATAGCTGGATTCCGGGCGGTCGAATCGATCGGTTCGAGTGGTCATGGACGTGGTCCGGATCGGGCGACCGCGGGGCTGCCACGCACCATGACCGATTTCTGCTGCGCCGCCCCTGGGGAAATGTCAGCCGCTGGGGCGTGGCGGTCGGCGGGTTGATCCGGTCACCGGTCAGTTCGTGACCGTCATCAGCTCGAGACGATGCACGCGCTTCGGCACCTGGCTGACGGATATTTTCACCGAGCGCGAGCGAATGTTTCTGCGCGATATGCCCGAGCTCTCCCAGGATGTGCCGTTCCCGCAGCTTAAGGAACTGCCGCTCGTGGCCATGAGAAGGGGAACGGCCGGCATGGCCAACACGTTGCTGATCCATGTCGAGGAAGCCTGGGACGGGGAGACGGCCGATACGCTTGGAAGAGGTCTGGATGCGTGCAGGCGGTTCGATGCGGGCCTCGGTGTGCTGGTGCTGTTCCGGGAAGGCCTGCTGGATGCAGGCGGTCCCCGCCTGATTGCCGATATCGAAAAGCAGGCTCGCAAGCTGGGAATCGCCGTGCATGTGAATGAAGATGTGAACGGGGCCTGGTCCCGTGCGTTCGAACTGCACACCGGATCAGGCGAGCCCGCCTGGGCCATCATCGCCCCGGAGGGCACCGTGCCGTGGACGCATCGGGGCCGGATCGATTCTCAGGACCTTGCTGCGGCACTCGATATCCACCTGCGCCGATGCCGGGATCTGAAGCCGGTTGCGTACCGTCCGGGGATCGATGTCGGCTTCGCCGTTTCGGTCGCGGCCCTGCACCCCGGCTATGCCGATCTGGTCGACGATTTGGCGGAATCTCGCTGTCCCCCGATGCCGCTGGGCCGCCTGGGCGAGAGCGCTACCGTGGTGGTCTTCGCTCAGAAGCACTCCATGGCTTCGGAAATACAACTGCGAAAGCTTGCCGGGCAGTATGGGCAGCAAGAGGGCGAGCAAGTTCCGGTGGTCGTCGTGGTCGTCGACGGTGCGGACGCGCGAGAGGCGGAAGCCTTTAAAAATGAACTCGGGCTGGACTTTGTGGTTCTCGCGGACCAAGCCGGCAAGATCACGGACCGCTTCGGCGTGGGGATCTGGCCGACAACTATCAAGCTGGATGGGACGGGGATCGTGTCGGAAGTCGAATTAGGCATGACAGCGCCGCGGGGCGACGATTCCCACCGAAAGGAGTGTGATGACTACAGAAGGGATGGGGCTGTGTAGTCGGCGAAGGCCGTTATCCGTTGATTGAAATAAATGCGATCCGGCTATATACGGAGGCATGCCGGGAAGCGAGCCAGAATGGTATCTTTACATGGTGCGGAGCCGTGACGGAAGTCTATACACGGGCATTGCTACCGACATCGACCGCCGATTTGGCGAGCATCAATCCGGGAAAAATAAAGGGGTCACCCATTAAAGGGGTTATCAGGTCTACATAATTTACAATTGCCCAGCTGAGGGGACGGTGCTGAAATTACCACTTTCTTTTGGTGAGTTTCGTTGATCTTTGCGAAGATATGTCTGAAAACGTAGGTATCGAGATCGCGAGTGGGGTGCTTCGATAAGTAAGGCATAAATTCAGCCCCATCCCACCCACACGGAAGAGCCCCGCGGTGGATTTGGCGATTTCAAAGCCATTCACTCCTCAATTTTCTGGACGTCCGCGCCCGGCGGGATCTCGAAGCTGAACAGCACCGGATCCAGATTGGTATTGAACTGCGGGTTGACGATGTCGATGCGGGTGTCGTCGCCGTAGTCGTTGCGCGTGACGATCCGCGCAATCTGATAGGACTTGGGGATCACATAGAGGAGGATCTCGGAAATGTTCGCGGTTCCCTCGTTCGGCTTCATTCTCAACTCGTAGAGATACTCGCCTTCCGCACGGGCCATCTGGATCTTGAACTTCTTCCGCACCAGGGAGATGTCCGAGAGAAAGCTGGCGCCCTTGCCGTCGCGAAAGAAAACCGGCGCGCCGCCCACCATCACCAGATTGTCCTGCGGCCGGTAGATCCAAAGTTTTTTGCCGTCGGTGATGATCGCCTGCCGTTCGGGCTTTTCGTATTCCCAGCGCATCATCCCCGGGTAGCGCACGTAAAGACGACCGGACGCGAAGTCGGTG
>JALORT010000136.1 GCA_025458755.1 Methylotetracoccus sp. | reverse complement strand
CGAGATCGCCACTTTCGCCGCCAATCATCTCCTCAGCGAGCTGAAGGCCCGCTACGCCGAATTCGATGGTGTCAGCCGCTTTCTACAGCAGACGGAACAGGACATTGTGGCCCACGCCGAAGACTTCTTCCCGAAACAGGAAGGCGGACTACCTTTTCTTACTCCGGGTCCGCGGCCGAATCCCGGCCAACGCTACCGAGTCAACCTGATCGTCGATCACGGTGAACTCCGCTCGGCACCGGTGGTGTTGGAAGACCTTCCGAGCCACACGAATCTGGTGGGCCGGGTCGAGTATCAGGCGATGATGGGCGCGCTGTTCACCGATTTCACCATGATCAAGGCGGGGGCGCTGCATCGCGCCAACGGCGGATATCTCATCCTGGACGCAAGAAAGCTGCTGATGCAGCCCTTCGCCTGGGATAACCTGAAGCGCGTACTGCAGTCGGGTGAGATCCGCATCGAGTCGCTGGAGCGGTCGCTGGGATTGATCAGTACCGCGACGCTGGAACCTGAGCCGATCCCGCTGAAGCTCAAGGTGGTGCTGATCGGCGACCGCATTCTTTACTATCTGCTGAACTTCTATGACCCGGAATTCCGCAGCCTGTTCAAGGTCTCGGCGGATTTCGAGGAGACGATGGCGCGAGATGCGGAGGGCATCGCGATGTATGCGCGCTTGATCGCCAGCCTGGCTCGCCGGGACCGTTTGCGTCCCCTCGATCGCGATGCCGTGATCCGTGTGATCGACCACAGTGCGCGGGTCGCCGAGGACGCGGAGAAACTCAGCACCCACCTGAGGACCCTGGTCGACCTGTTGAAGGAGTCCGATTACTGGGCCTCGCAAGCAGCACGCCAGGTCATCTCGCGTGCTGACGTTCAGACCGCGATCGATCGTCAGATCCACCGGTCCGACCGAGTTCGCGAGAGAATCTATGAGGCGATCCAGCGCGGAACCGTGTTCATCGATACCGAAGGTGCCGTGGTTGGCCAGATCAACGGCCTGTCGGTCATTGGCTTGGGGGATTTCAGCTTCGGCCAACCGTCCCGCATCACCGCGACGACACGCCTCGGCAGCGGCAAGGTGATCGACATCGAACGGGAAACCGAACTCGGCGGTGCCATCCACACCAAGGGCGTGATGATCCTGTCGAACCTGTTGGCCGCGCGCTATGCCCGGGTGCAGCCCTTTTCGGTTTCTGCCAGCCTGGTGTTCGAGCAGTCCTACGGCATGGTTGACGGGGACAGTGCCTCGTTGGCGGAATCCTGCGCCATTTTGTCGTCCCTGGCCGACCTTCCGGTCAGGCAATCCTTTGCGGTCACCGGTTCGATCAACCAGCACGGCCGCGTGCAGCCGATTGGAGGCGTCAACCAAAAGATCGAGGGTTTCTTCGATGTCTGCCACGCACGCGGTCTCACCGGTGAGCAGGCGGTGCTGATACCCGCGGCCAATGTGAAGAACCTGATGCTGCGTGAAGATGTGGTGCAGGCGGCGAGAGCGGGCAGGTTTCGGATTTACGCAGTGGAAGCGCTGGATCAGGCGCTCGAACTGCTGCTGGGCGTCGCACCCGGTACGCGCGACGAGGCGGGCGAATTCCCCGCGGACAGCATCAACGGCCGCATCGAATCCAGGCTGCGGGAATGGACCGAGTTACACCGCAAACTGATGCTTCGGGACAAGAATGACGGCGATGAGAACTAGTGAGTCGATGGGTCGCCTGCGCATCATCGTCGCGCTGAACGCCTGTCGGAGGGATCTCGGCGGGCTGGAGATGGCTGCGGCTCTGGCGGCTCGCAAAGGTTGCGAGCTGGAGGCGTTGTTCGTCGAGGAGGTGAATCTGATCAACGTCGCGGATTTGCCGTTCACCAAAGAGGTGGCACGCTGTTCCGGCACCGAGCGGGAGATCGATCAACCGCGCGTTTCGCGCGCGCAACGGGCCAGCCTATCCCAGATCCAACAGGCGATCGATCGTCTCAGCGAGGAGCGGTCCGTCAGGACCAGTCTGAAAATCGTCCGCGGGCATTTCATCCGCACCGCCTTGGCGATTCAGGACGACGTGGAAGTGCTGGTGTTGAGCCGGCGAGGAGAGCCGGGAGGCGGCAAAACCGCCCCGTCCAGCGGCGGATTTGCCGGATTCCGCGGTGGAGCTGCAGCCGGCGAACAGCCGATTTGGGCGATCGTTGACGGTACGGAAGAGTCCTTTCGGGCTCTGCAGGCCGCTGAGGATATCGCGGCAGCCCATTCGGCTCGGCTCACTGTCGCGGTTCCGGGGCAGCGGCCCGACCTCGTGGAGCAGATTCGGCGGCGCCTCATCGCCGCCCGGCGGCTACCCCGTTCATCGCTGCGCGTCATCGCGCTGGAACCTTTCGATGCCCCAACGCTGATACGGCAGATCCGGCAGAGTGGGTGTCGTTTGGTGGTGGTCAAGCGTGAAGATGGAGACTGGCTGGAAGAGGTCGCGGACGCCGCGGACTGTCCGGTCATGTTGGTTTGACCGGCGGAACCTGGTTGATCGCGATGGCCCGTCAACCACACCGTCACGCCGCTGCCGGTGTGCCGGGAGCGGAGAACATTGGGGGGAATGCTCTCCCTGCACTCGGTGCAGCCCAGTCTCTCGGCACAATTCAAGTGTAGTCGAAGATCGCTGAGCGGCCGGGTCGTGGCAGCATCCCGCCGTCGTTCAGTCGTCCAGCAGGAGGAAAGCCTGTGGACCTGGCAGCGGGGGCGCCTGTCGCATCCCGGCCGCGCCAATCCAGAACGGAGAACGCCAACTGGCTTCCGGCGTCACGGTGTCCGCATGCGGACGCTTCGGCCGGCCACTCGGCAGAGGCGCCAGCGTACCTACCTCAAATCAAAATGAATCGTTGGCGGAGGGATGCCGCAGCGTGCCGGTCCTGTGGCGCAAGGCGCCGTGTCACCGCAGGACGCGAAGACTAACCCGAACGCGAACGTCCGATGCTTAGCGGGTGCTGGTGCGGGACGGTCCGGAAGCTTGGGTTGGCCACGAACGCTGGGATGGTGTGTTATGTTAGCTGCGCGAATTTTAGCGACGGAGAAGGAACTCAAGTGAAGCCGCTGAAGTCTCGTGCAAAGCGGCATCGCGCAGACCGCCAGCGGGATTCATCCGGAGACATCACGTGATGGAGATCATAACGCCCTTGTTGAGGTTAATGCGGCTCGCGGCCCTGCCCGCCGTTGTTTGGTGTTCCCACGCCGTTGCGGCAAGCACCGAGGAAAGGGCTCCGACAACCCACGGCGTGATGGCCGGCGCGGTCACACATGACAGCGTCATCATCTGGTCCCGCACCGACCGCGAAACAACGATGCATGTTTGGCTGCGGCCTTCGGCCGGCGGTGCGCCCAGCCACGCCGAAATCGCTGTCAATGCCGATCACGATTTCACCGGAAAGCTGCGCTTCCACGGACTGAAACCGAACAGCGACTATCAGTATGCGGTGCGTTTCGGCGGCGACGCGACCGTGCCGCGCCATGATCCAGCCTCGGGGAGTTTCCGCACCGCGCCTCCGCCCAGCGCGCCCCAAGCCGTCCGTTTTGCGAGCGGGGGGGCGCTCGGCGGGCAGAACGTTTGTCGCGACAGTCGTGAGGGATTTCCGATCTTCGACGTCCTGACGCGGACGCGCTGGGATTTCTTCGTGGCCATCGGCGACATGATCCACGCCGATCAGCCATGCGAACCCCGGGGCGCCTACGGGAATGAGCAAATCCCCGGTGCTGTCGGTCCCGCGACCACCAAGCCCGAATACTGGGCCTATTGGAAATACAGCCGCGAAGATAGGGCGTTGCGCGATTTTTTGGCGGTGACGCCTTATTTCCCGATGTGGGACGACCATGAAGTCGTCGACGCCTTCGGTCCGCTGCACGACACTCGTGATGCCAAACCTTACAAGGCGGGACAACACCTGTTGCCGATCGGTCTTGACGCCTTCATTGACTACAATCCGATCGTACCCGGAGGCGAAACGCCGCTGCGGCTCTACCGCAATGTGCGCTGGGGAAAGCACGTGGAACTATTCCTGCTCGATACGCGGCAGTACCGCGACTCCAATATGGCTGAAGACAGTGCCGAGACCCCCAAGACCTTGCTTGGGCGCGAGCAGTTGACCTGGCTGAAAAAAAAACTGAAGGAATCGGATGCGACGTGGAAGTTCATCGTCAGCAGCGTCCCGATTTCGACACCCACCGGACGACTGGGTGACAAATACGTCGATGGTTGGGCCAATGGCGAGCAGCGCACCGGCTTCGAGCAGGAGTTGCTGCAGCTTCTGACGTACATAAGGGAAGAGAAAATTTATAACAGCATCTGGCTCGCCGCGGATCTCCACAGGGCTCAGTCGGTCCGCCTGCGACCCTATCGGAACGATGCCTCCTTGACGTTGTACGAATTCACGTCAGGCCCGATGAATGCGGGGCTGTTGGCGAGTCCGGTCCTCGACCAGACGCTGAAGCCCGAACGCTTGTTCGCCTTCGGCGTTGAGGACCCCGCTGCCGTCGCAACGTTCGCGCAGGCCAAGCACTGGATGAATGTCGGTGCTGTCGAGGTGGCCGATAGCGGGACTTTGACTTTTCAGATCATCAATGCCGAAGGCCAGGCGGTGTGGAAAAGAGAGCCGCTGAAGCCCCGGTAGCCGGGTTGACCAACGGTCTCGAGTGATGAGCGTTCATGAAGTCGGCGCCTGATCCTGGCGTTCCGACGCCCGCTGCTACTGCATGCCAGCCGCACCTGAACCTCATTCGGACTCGGTAGCCGAGAGGCGGGGCATTCCAGGCGCGTCGCTGCTTTCCGGCTGCAGCGGCCGCTTCAGCCGTTCCGCCCATTCGGGTGCCCGCTGCAGCAGCCATGCCCAATCCTCCGGTCTGTCGATATCACGGTGAGCGCGGAGTTCCCGCCAACGGTAGTTCAACGCGCGCAGCCGTTCCCGCGTTTGTGCGAGGACGCGGGGACTGCTCCATTCCACCTTATCGAACAGTCGCGGATCGACGCGGTTCACGCCAATCAGCACATAGCCGCCGTCGAGGGCCGGTGCCAGCACCACATCCGTGCCCGACCGGAGTGCGCCTGCCGCTGATCTCAAATCGCTGGCGCGGATCGTCGGCGCATCGGTGCCGAGCAATACGGCGGCCTCGGTCCGCAGCAACGCGTCGGAGAGGGCATGAAGCATCCGCCCGCCCAAGTCGGTTCCCTGCTGTTCCTGCAAGAGCACGCCGAATCGTCGTTCGACGGCGTCAAAAAAAGGGTGGGCCGCCTTCGGAGCACACCAGAGCTCGACCCCCCGCGGAGCGATTCGAAGGCAGGTCTGCAGGGTCTGTTCGATCATCGCCGCCTGCAGGCGCGCCGCACCTGTGGCTCCGAGCGCCGGGATCAGGCGTGTTTTGGCGAGTCCCTCCACTGGCGCCTTGGCGAAAATCAGGAAGCGAACGTCCGCGTGAGCGAAGCGCTGCCGCCGCCAAGTACCTCTGGTGGAATGACATCGTCCGTTCATCCCGTGCCCTCCTGCGGTTCGGCGTTCGAAGCGTTGACTGATGGGCGGCGAAACAGAACGGCTGCCCCCGGCGGTCCCTCTTCAAAGACTCCTCACGCCATGGGAAATCGCCCCAAAGCAGTGCCGCGCGTGCCCGAATGGACCAACGAGCGGGCGCCGGGGTGCGCGGTTGTCCCAGCGCACCGTCTCGCCGATGGTATTGCAATTGCGTCCGATAGCCAAAGCGCTTCACAAGGACTTTCGCCATGCTGACCAGAGCATCCTCCCCGCCGTCGAGATCAGATACCGCCAAACCAAGATCATCTTTAAGATCGGTCCGGCGACATCCATCAACGAGGTGCTGAAGCAGTTGATCCAGGAACGGGTCGATATGGTGCGGATCAGCATGGCGCACGCGACCCACGAGGGCACGAGACAGACGATTCAGCAGGTCAAACGGGTCTGCGGTGACGTCGGGCGCCAGATCGCGATCATGATGGACATCAAGGGTCCGGAAATCAGGACCGGCCACATCGGCGAGCCTGTCTATCTGGAAGAAGGACAGCTCTTTGACTTGGTGATGGAGGCGCCGAAGGCGGAACCGGTCCAGCAGGAGGTGCGCTGCATCGATGTGAATTATCCGGGCCTGATCAACGATGTGGCGGTCGGAGACACGGTGCTGGTCGACAGCGGTCTGATCCGCATGAAGGTCTTTATCAGTCCGGGATAGTCGGATGCGCTGCCAGGTAGTGATCCCCGGGCTGTTGGGAAATCGTCGTCATATCAACCTTCCCGGCGTGCGGGTGAGGCTGCCTTCTCTGACCAAAAAGGACCTGGGCGATATCGCGGTCGGTCTGCAGGAACGGATCGATTTCTTCGCGCTGTCCTTCGTGC
>JALORT010000135.1 GCA_025458755.1 Methylotetracoccus sp. | reverse complement strand
AAAGCCTTCATCGATGCCGCTGTCGCCAATCTGAAGACCGACGGAACCCTGTGGCTGGTCGCCAACCGCCATCTCCCGTACGAAGCCGTTCTGACCGAACGATTCGCCGAAACCGCGAAGCTCTGCGAGAAGAACGGGTTCAAAGTGTGTCGAGCCAGCCGTCCCAAAAAGCCGCGGTGATCGATCGTGCCGGAGATGCGCTTTCCCCAAAGGGCAGCGGCACCCGGAAACGGCTCCGTTGCGCTTGTCGTTTGAGGCCAGCGCCGCTAATCTTTCGGCGGCACTCAGTCCCCGCACCTCGACAGCAGATGCCCCTATCGTCCGCAAAAAATCAGGATGTTTCGTGTTCAGAACCAATGCCCACCGCTTCACGATATTCCTGGCCGGATGCGTCCTCATGGCGTCTCCGCCCGGCCGGGCCGCTCCGAGTTTTGACTGCAGGCAAGCCGGCCATGCTATCGAGAAGCTGATTTGCTCCGACGCCAAACTGTCCGCGCTGGATGCAAAGATGGCCGAACTGTTCAGCGACGTGATGCGTCAGGCCAAAGGGTCGACGAAGGCTGAATTGCTATCCGAGCAGCGCGGTTGGATCAAGAACCGTAACGGCTGCGCGAAGCGGTCGGAACCCCGCCGCAACTGTGTCCTCGAACATTACACGCAACGTTCTTCGAGGCTGGAAGAGCTGCTGGCCGAGGGTGCCGGCACGGCGTCCGCGGCGGACGCACCCTCCGCACGTTTCCATTGTGACGACGGCAGCGACATCGCGGCGACCTTTCTTCCGGGAAAACCGTCCCGGGTGCGGGTTGTCCGCGGGACTTCGACATGGACGCTGCCGCAAGCGGTTGCGGGCAGCGGTGCGCGTTATGCGAAGAACGGGGTTGTCTTCTGGACCAAAGGCCACGAAGCCCTGTTCGAGCAGGGCGACCAGACCGTCAACTGCCGGCAGCGCCGGTAAGCCCCGCGCTGACAACGGTTACGGCCACATCGAAACAAGACAGCATCGCCCGCTTACCCGAGTCACCGGGGCCCCGGCCTATCACCCGCAGTGCGGCTGACAGGATGACGCACGTTCTACCTGAGGAAGTTCGCCGAGACATGAACCTGACCGACGTATACACCGGTAGCCGGCGGGTGGCAGCAGCTCGAGATCTTCGTCCCTGCTGCTACGGCATAATCGATACGACGCGACGACGATTCTCGCCGACCCCGGCTGTTTCATCCACAAAACCCGTGGATCACCCTGTGGATACCTGCTGGACATGACTGATAAGTCGATGGCTCGTCGCCGAATTTGGCAACCGACCAGAAATCGGCCACTGCCTGCACTCGACCACGATCGGTGCTCTTCTTGCAACACTTAGCTGTACGAATGAACCGCTGCTATGCCTGGAATCCTCATTCACTTTCAAAAACCGTCCGCTTGGGCGGATGCCGTTTACCTTCACTACTGGATGCCGCATGGGCACGGCGTGGCCCGGCCTGCCGATGGAGCGGGAAGCGGATGACTGGTATGGCTTCCGCCTGCCGGACGCCGCCATGCATTTCGTATTAAACGACGCACATGGCCGTCAGACCGGCGACCTGCAGCGGGAACGTGAGGGCTGGTACGGTACCGATCTGCGTTGGTACGATCGGAAACCCGCCGCTGCAGCGACCACGCGGCCCGAAGGTGGCGGGAACTCGCCGACCGGACGGCCCGTGTCGGTCCCTATAATCAGCCCCGCGCCGATCGGAGAGCGCGCTGACTTCCGCCGGGAGACCATCTATTTCCTGATTACCACCCGCTTCTACGATGGCGACCCCTCCAACAACTTCTTTTGCCGCGACCGGATCACGTTCAATCCAAAGACGGGTCAGGCCGAGGACCCGCATTGGCGCGGCGATTTCAAAGGGCTGATCCAGCGTCTGGACTACATCAAGGACTTGGGTTTTACCGCCATCTGGATTACGCCGCCGGTCGAAAACCGATCCGGGCTCGACTACCACGGTTACCACGCCTACGACTGGACAAAAATCGACCCTCGGCTGGAATCACCCGGTGCGACCTACCAGGACTTGATCGACGCGGCCCACGCCCGCGACATCAAAATCATCCAGGATGTGGTGATCAACCACTCGTGCCAGTTCGGCATTCGCGGCAAGGTCCACATCGACCATCTGCCGGTCAAGTACTACGTTCCCCAGGGAGCCGCGCAAGGGCGCGTCAATCATGGACCCTACCAAGGCAATCTCGGCAACTACGCATGGCCGAATCGGGACGATATCGACAATCCGCTGGCGCCGTCGTGGTACCGCGAACGTCAGCAACGCGACCCGGAGGGCGTCGAGCCGCTGGTCGACCCCAAGAGCGGCGAGACGGTGCCCAAGCCCGGCTACAACCCCGGCCGCTTCTTCGGTGTCGACGCCCATACGCTGGACCCGGAGTGGTATCACCAGGAGGGGTTCATCTGCGGCGGCGACTGGGAAAGCGCTCATCCCCTGCAGCAGAAGCATCTGGCCGGCGACTGCATCGATCTGGCCACCGAGCGGCAGAACGTCAAGGATTACCTGATCGGCGCGATTAACCGTTATCTCGACATGGGCGTCGATGCGCTGCGGATCGACACCGTGAAACACGTCGAACGCGATAACCTGCTGGAGTACGTGAACGCGTGGAAGACGCACAAGCCCGGTTTGTTCGTCTTCGGTGAGAACCTGGTGAAAGGCTACGGCTGGGGCGATCTCGGCGGCGGCGATAACGGTCCCTCGCAGATCCGCCCGTGGTGGTACACGCGCCTCAGCCACGACCCTCACAATCCCGATGCGGGCGGCGACTCCGGTTTTCCGCAGCTCGATTTCGGATTGTTCTCGACGTTTCGAGACACCGTCAGCAAGGGCACCTACGGCGGCACCGGCCAGATCCTCGGCATGGACTGGATCTACGGTGATGTCACGCAACTCGTGACCTTCCTGCAGAATCACGACGTCGGACCTGACAACGATTTCAAATACCGGTTCAAAGGCGAGCAGTGGATGGCCGCTGCGGCTTACAACCTGATCTGGACCGCCCGCGGCATTCCCTGCCTGTATTACGGCGAGGAAATCGAGTTCATGAAGGGCGCGCCGCAGGATGTCGAAGGTGAAAAGGACACACTGGATCAGACCGGTCGGGCCTATTTCGGCGATCACCTGACCGATGAGCGGCTCGCCGAGACGCAGAACCATCCGATCTACCGCCATATCCGGCGCCTGAATCAGATTCGTCACGCGATCCCTGCGCTGCAGCGAGCACGCATGAGCCAGGTCGCCGAGTGGGGCTCGGGCATGAGCTTCGTGCGCGATCTCCCGTCCGAGGGCAGCTACGCCGTGGTCGGCCTCGCTATCGGCGGCGACCAGCACGTGACCGTCGACGGCGTGCGGCCCGGCACCTACCGCGATGCGGTCACCGGCAGCGCGATCCACGTCAGCGGCAGCACCCTCTCGTTCCACGTGAAAGGCAATTCTGCCGGCATCTACGTGCTCGATGGGCCCGGAAAAATCGGCGAAGATGGGCTTTATCTGCGATGAGACGAATAGCGGACTTGCCGGAACGCCGCCGTTAGGCAGTGATTCAGAGCTTGTGAACTCAATTCGGCCCGCGGTGATCGGACACCTGAGGTTCTGTATGATCCAGCGACACGGAGTCACTCGGCAGCACTGGCTCTGAGCGGATCTCTGGCACCATCCATGCGGCTTCGCGCCTTGCATCGAATTCACGGCGCATGGCGCCTCGCGCGCGGATTCACTCGGACTTTGCACCTCTCGGCGATATTCGCTCGCCCGACTCCCGTCCCGCCGGGCAACCTCACCCTCTGCTCCGCCAATCGCCGGAAGTGGCAGGGAGATTTCAGTCCTTCATTTCCTTCTCGGCAAGCAATTCGCGCAGCGGTATCATCAGCAACCATGGACATCCACGGAATCCAGGAAGAGCTGAAAGAGTTCGCCGAGGCCCGCGAGTGGGGGAGGTTTCATAGCCCGAAGAACCTGGCCATCGCGCTCGCCGTGGAAGCGAGTGAGCTGTTGGAACATTTCCAGTGGCTGACCGACGATGAATCGCGCACACTTGCGGGTCGTCCCGAAGACCATGCGGCGGTGGTTGAGGAACTGGCGGACGTCATGATCTACCTGATCCAGCTGGCCGCTCGGCTGAACGTGAATCTTGAGCAGGCGGTCGCCGACAAGATGCGCAAGAACGCCGAAAAGTACCCGATCGATTTAGCGCGCGGGAACGCGGTCAAGTACAATCGGCGCGCGATTGAAGAGTGACCCGCGGGAGCGCGAGAGCGACACCGATTGATCGCTGAAACCCATTACCGACACCCTTTGAACCGATGATCAAAACATTGACCCATCAGGTCATCGCACTGGCCGGCCTGACGCAGTGCATGGATTGCGTACAGCAGATCGCCAAACGAGGGATGGCCGGCGAGTCCGAAATGCGGACGTGTATCCGCAGTGTGTTGAAAATCGATGCCGCAGACGTGATGGATGTCTACGGCGAATTGGCGGACCTGAAGACCGGCCTGAAACGACTGGAAAAGCAGATGGGTAATCCGGATCAGGTCGACCCGGAACTGTCCCGTTATGTGGCCACCTTGCTCTTCCTCGAACGGAAACTGATGCGATCGCCTCAGAAAATGGCGGTCGTCACGGAGGGTCTGCGTGGCGTAGCCGATATCGTTCCGGATTTCGGTGTGCTGCATGGGGACGTCCTGGCCCGCATCGCCGAACTCTACCAGCAGACGATCAGCCAACTCAAACCGCGGGTCATCGTCATCGGCGAGGAGAAGTATCTACGGAACAGCGACAATGCCAACCGTATCCGCTCGCTGCTGCTGGCCGGCATCCGCTCGGTCGTACTGTGGCGGCAGTGCGGAGGAAGCCGCTGGAAGCTGCTTCTTTCACGCTCCCGCTTCCAGCGGGAAGCCAGGCGTCTGTTGCAGCTGCCGGCATCTTCCCTTCACTGATCACCGAGGAAAATTTCGTTTCATCGAACGCCCAGATTGCCGCCATAGTGCGTAACGCCTGATTTCCGCATCAGCCAGGCAACACGCGCATAGCCTGAACGTAAAGTGCTCTGCGGCCGCAAATGTTCATTTGTCATTCACTGATGCGATGCCATTATGTGTTACTTCGCGACCTGACGCCGACCCACAGTCAGCACAGGGTTAACGCCAGCCTGAAACCCGGCCGTCGGTGCAATGGCCTTCTGCCATGCAATGATGTGAACATCAACGTGAAGGATTCCGAACCGGCCTGCCCTGCCGACCCCAATGCGCTCACTCCCTCTCCGCTCTACTGAATAGCGGCCAAGAAAAGCCCTGTCACCTTGAGGCAATCGGGGCTTTTCCTCCGTCAACTTGTGTCGATCATCTTGGATACACGGACAAGCACGCACTCGTCAAGCTCATCTCTCGAGCGGGATCCCTCGATCGGCTAGGCTTGAGTCTGTGCCCGATGTCATTCCTCCTTCTTCTCTGATTTCGATACGCGTTTTGAGCGAGCCCGTTCCCGCATCAGCAGCAGCATGCCGCTCACCAGGCCAATCGCTGTTGTTCCAGAGCCGGCATCGATTTCCGGCGCTTGCGGAGGTCGTACCTGAGGAGGTCGTACCGGTCGTACCTGAGGAGGACGATAGCCTCCCGCGCGACCGCCGCTGCGATCGTAGCCCACGGAGCTCGCGTCAGCCCACGCTGACCCCGCCGCCAGCAGCATGGCTGCCGCAGCGAATATGCAATTTCGCAATCTAACGTTCATAAGCACTTCACTCGCTGTGTTGGGCCGCTTCAGCAGCCTTTGACGTTCCACCCGAAGAAGGTTAAGCAATACTCGCACCATCTTATTAGAATTGTAATAAAATCAGCATCCTGTCGCATGTCGACCGGAACCAGTCCGTGAACCGCATTCTTGGTGTAAAAACACCTGACACGCAACAGAGATGTTCCCCAGGGCAAGACGCTTCCTGCCACCAACTCATCCGGGAGATCCGGCATCCCAGCCCTTGGCCGCCGCGCCCATACTGTCCGCCGATAGTTCGGAAGCTGCTTTAGTTAAGCAGTCAATTCGAGAGTCCGGCCTTGTCGTATTAGACAAGGAAACTGCTTAACGGTAGATGCCGCACACGCCCCACCGAACACCAAAGCCGCTTGCGGCCTGCACGGTTTCCTTCACCCGCCCCGCGCGGGAGAGGAAGCGACAAGGTGTCGCTGCGCTAGGCTTTCACGGTGACGCTGCGGTGATTGCTAGGTTCTGTTGACGTATCAACGCAGCCAGATGAGGGTCGAGACGAGCCGCAGCATACCCATGTAGTTGCGGGCAGTCTTCTCATAGCGTGAGAAAATCCTGCGGTAAT
>JALORT010000134.1 GCA_025458755.1 Methylotetracoccus sp. | reverse complement strand
AGGTCCTGGACTACGACTACCTAAAAGGCTACACACGCTGGTTTGAAGGCGGCCGTCTCAATGTCAGCACCAATTGCCTGGACCGACACCTCGAAAAACACGGCGATCGGATTGCCATCATTTGGGAGGGTGACGACGAAGACACGCAGAAGCGGATCACCTATCGGGCTCTCTACGAAGAGGTCTGCCGCTGCGCCAATGCCTTGAAACGGCGCGGGGTTAAAAAGGGGGACCGCGTCTGTATCTACTTGCCGATGATCCCGGAAGCGGCCGTTGGGATGCTGGCCTGTGCACGCATCGGCGCGATCCATTCCATCGTGTTCGCCGGCTTCTCGGCCGAGGCTCTCAAGGATCGTATCCTCGATGCCGATTGCCGATTTGTGATCTGCGCCGATGAGGGGCGGCGCGGCGGCAAGCAAATTGGACTGAAAAAGAACGTCGACGCCGCGCTGGCATCCTGTCCCAAGGTGGAGACGGTGTTCGTCGTGCAGCATACCGGAGGCTCCGTGGACTGGGTCGCCGGGCGGGATATCTCTTTTCGCGAAGCGGTGGCTGCTGAAGCGCCGGTGTGCGAACCGGAAGTGATGGACGCGGAGGATCCGCTGTTCATCCTCTACACGTCCGGTTCCACCGGCAAACCGAAGGGTGTCCTCCATACGACCGGCGGGTACCTGGTGCATGTGGCGATCTCGCACAAATACATCTTCGATTACCAGGAGGGCGACATCTACTGGTGTACCGCGGATATCGGTTGGGTTACGGGCCATTCCTACCTGGTCTACGGCCCCTTGCTGAACGGTGCGACCACGCTGTTATTCGAGGGAGTACCCACCTATCCCCACCCGGACCGCTTCTGGCGCGTCATCGACAAACACGGCGTCAACATCTTCTACACGGCTCCCACCGTCATCCGATCGCTGATGGGCCTCGGCGACGAATGGGTGACTTCGTCGAGTCGGAAGAGTCTCCGCATCCTGGGTTCGGTCGGCGAACCGATCAATCCCGAAGCCTGGGAGTGGTATTACCGGACAGTCGGTGACAGCCGCTGCCCCATCGTCGATACCTGGTGGCAGACGGAAACCGGCGGCATCATGATCTCGCCACTGCCGGGGGCGATGCCGTTGAAACCGGGATCGGCCTTGCGCCCGTTCTTCGGTGTCGTCCCGGCCATCGTCGATGCGCGCGGCACGGTGATCGAAGACGCCGGCGAGGGCATCTTGGTGATCGCCGCTTCCTGGCCCGGGCAGGCACGCAGCCTTTACGGCAACCATCAACGGTTCATCGAAACTTATTTCTCAACCTATCCGGGTTTCTATTTTACCGGCGACGGCGCGCGCCGCGACAGCGACGGCGATTACTGGATCACCGGCCGGGTCGATGACGTGCTGAATGTTTCAGGGCACCGGATGGGCACGGCGGAAATCGAAAGTGCGCTGGTTCTGCATCACGATGTGGCGGAAGCCGCGGTCGTGGGCTATCCGCACAACGTCAAGGGCCAGGGGATCTACGCGTTTGTGACGCCGGTCGGCGGCGTGGAACCCAATGAACGCCTGAAGAAAGAATTGGTCGATCTGGTTCGGTCGGAGATCGGACCGATCGCCACCCCGGACTATCTCCAGTTCACGCCCATGTTGCCGAAAACGCGGTCTGGGAAGATCATGCGCAGAATTCTGCGCAAAGTCGCCAGCAATCAATTCGACGAACTGGGGGACATTTCCACGCTCGCCGACCCCGGCGTCGTGGGAGACATCATCGCGAATCGGGTTAAAATGAAATGACATTGCGATCAACAGCACAACCTAAAGGAGCCGCGCCATGAAACTCGTGACCGCCGTGATCAAGCCGTTCAAACTCGACGATGTCAGGGAATGCCTGTCGGATATCGGAATCAGCGGGCTGACCGTGACCGAAGTGAAGGGCTTCGGCCGTCAGAAGGGTCACACGGAACTCTACCGGGGCGCTGAGTATGTCGTCGACTTCCTGCCCAAGGTGAAGGTGGAGGTGGCAGTGAGCGACGATCTATGCCAGCAAGTCGTGGAAGCCATTGTCAAAGCCGCCAACACCGGTAAGATCGGGGACGGCAAGATTTTCATCACCGTCCTCGAGGAAGTGATCCGGATCCGCACCGGCGAGACCGGCAACCAGGCGATTTAATCGACGCGTCCCGGCGGGACCGCAGGGAAAAAGGCCTGCGCATCGCGCCCGTGAAGACGTCGGGCGCGAACGTCGTTGGCTCCCTCCTTCACAGCGCCGACCCCGCTGGTCGTTGCCGCGTTCCCGCTCTGCAACGAAGCGGCAGCGGGCAACCGCCCCGCTCGGTCCCTACCCTTCACCCCTTCGCGTGGCTGAGTTCGGCCTGCCCGCCCTGGCTTGTCGGCTGGTGCGAGCACCGGTCCGGGACTCGATCCGCGGTGCCTGGCGTCGCGTGGTCTCCCGAAAAGTCCACAGGCTGTTACCGGTAAAGTTCCACAGCAGCACCGTCACAGTCGCGGCAGCCTGGGCAGCGAGATAGTGCAGTTCGAAACGGACCAACGCCGCCATGATCAGCGAATTGAGCAGCAGTCCGACGCTGGCGAGGACCGAAAATTTCGCCACGGCGGCGAAATGAGGTTGGCTGCTGCCGAAGGTGTAGTGATAGTTGATGATGTAGTTGGCAAAGGCGCTGACAATGAATCCGACGGCAGAGGCGGCGACCGGGCCGCTTCCCATCTGCTGCACCAACAGAATAAGCACCAGGTATTGAATCCCGGTTGCGAAGCCGCCGACCAGAGTGAACCGGATAAACCTGATGACCACCCGCTCGGCCCGTTAGATGATTTTCTCGATGATGTAGCGGGGACGTGCCTTGGTTTCCTGGTAAACCTTGCCGAGATACTCACCGATGATGCCGATGCTCAGAATCTGAATCCCGCCCAGGAAATAAATCGGGATCAGCGTAGACGCCCATCCGGGAACCGCTTCCGCCGAGAAGAAGCGGATCCAAAGCGTCCATGCCACCATCGCGATACTGAGCGAAAACACGACGAAGCCGGTCACGGTAATCAGCCTCAACGGGACCACCGAAAACGACGTGATCGCGTTCAGGGCCAGTCCCAGCATCCTTTTGAAAGGGTATTTCGATACCCCCGCATAGCGCTCCGACCGGGTGTAGTACACGATCGCTGATGCGAAGCCGATCAGCGGCACGATGCCGCGCAGGAACAGGTTCACCTCGTGGAATTCCTTGGCAGCCTCCACCGCACGCCGGCTCATCAGCCGAAAATCAGCATGGTTGTACACCGATTCGACGCCGAGCATATCCATCAGACGGTAAAAAGCCTTCGCGGTCGCCCGCTTGAACAAGCGGTCGCTGGAGCGATCCTCGCGCACGCCGTACACCACGTCCGCACCAGCACGGTACGCGTCCAGCATGCCCCGGATCACCTCGATGTCATCCTGAAGATCGGCATCGACGCTGACCACGATTTCCGCCTGCGCGGTGAACAAACCCGCCAGCAGCGCGTTCTGATGCCCGCGGTTCCGGGAAAGTTTAACGCCGCCCACCTTCGGGTCCGATTTCGCCAGATCCTCGATCAGGGACCAGGTGCGGTCGCGGCTCCCGTCATCGACGAACAGGATTCGGCTGTCGGACGTGATGCGGCCGTCCCGGATCAAACGGTCCAACAAATCGGTAAGCCGCCGGACTGTTTCGGGCAGGACCTCTTCCTCGTTGTAACAGGGCACCACGATGTCAAGACTGCACGGTCTGTTCCTTCCGGGAAACGCCGCTGTTTCCATTGAGCTGTCTCCTCCACTGGCCGAGTCAACCGAAACCTTGCCCGCCGCCGCAGACGGCGGGGTCGGCTTACTGTGATAGTGGCGGCAATGATACAGGTCGAGGAAGCCTATTTCACCGCTCCTGGCGACTACGCGGCGCTCTGTGCTTCGTCGGAGCCGCCGTCGTTGTTCCGCACGGGAGAGTGCCCAAGCCTTTGCAGTAATGTTACGATCCGCCCCGTTGTATTGAGGACTCGAGAGCACCCATGAGCAATTCTGTAACGAGCCGGCGCTATTTCCGCATTGGGTTGATCACCATCGCCGCCGTGTACTTCCTGATTCTGGTCGGCGGAATCGTGCGCGCTTCGGGCGCCGGCATGGGCTGTCCGGACTGGCCCACCTGCTTTGGTCAATGGATTCCTCCCACCCACGAATCTCAATTACCCACCAATTACCATCAGCTCTACGCCGAGCGCGGCTATGCCGACACCGAGTTCAGCGCCTTTAAGACCTGGACCGAGTACGTGAACCGCTTGATTGGCGTCAGTATCGGCGTGCTGATCTTGCTGACCGTCGCGTTCGCCTACCCGTTGCGGAAACGCGACCCTGCGGTCTTTGGCCTATCCCTGGGTGCTTTTCTGCTGGTGGGATTTCAGGGCTGGCTCGGATCGGCCGTCGTCGCCAGCAATTTGAAGCCGGCCATGATCACCGCCCATATGGTGACGGCATTTCTGATCGTCAGCCTGTTGATCTATGCGGTGTTGCGGTCGCAGCGGGAAACGCTGGCGGAACCCCGCCTCGCGGCCCTGCCGCCCCGCTTCCGTTCGGTGCTGATCGCGGCGATGGCGATGACCCTGCTGCAAATCGCGATGGGCACGCAGATCCGGGAATCCGTCGACCTGATTGCCGTCGCCTTCAACCAGAGTGACCGGCATCTGTGGCGGGATGAATTTCCGATCATCTTTTATATCCACCGCTCCTTTTCTTCGATCATCCTGCTGACGAATGGATGGCTGGCGTGGACGTTGGTCAGGACCTTGTCACTGGGCCACGGGATTGCACGCTTCGGGGTGGTTCTGGTCGGGTTGGTCACGCTGGCGATACTGGCCGGTGTCGGCCTGGATCGTTTGGGTTTCCCAGCCGTCGTGCAGCCGGCCCATCTGGTGCTCGCCAACCTGATTTTTGGCGCTCAGTTCGCTCTTTTCGTGATTTACTCCTACTCGGCGAAACGCGCCGAGCCCTCGTACGGCCTATCCGCGCAGCGCGGCTGAGAGGCTTTGCGCGATCGCCGCGAGACGCTCGCTCTCGCCGCCTCACCGGCGGCGAGAGCGACTCAATCGAACCGGCAGCCTACCCGATCTACTCCTCCTCGAAGCCTTGAGTGGAGAACTTCAAGGTGCGGCTGTTCTCGGTGACGATACGAACGACATGATCTGGCGCGCCGTCTGGTATCTCGGCTGAAATTTCCAGCGTCACCGTGATCCGAGAACCGACGAGGCCTTGGATGTGGGCGATAACCTCTTCCGCAATCCGGCTGGCATCCCGCCCCGCACGCGTCGGATCGAGTGCCACGGAACCGTGGAATCGCGTGAGCTTTTTCGCCGGCTGTGCGAGAGAATCTTCCTGAGATCGTTTCGAATCCGGATCGGCATCGGCGCTCCTGCCCGTCCCTCCTCCTGCTCCGTCGTTTGTGGACGTCTCCCCCGCGGGTCGACTCGCGGCTTCCCGGTCCCACTGACGGATCGTGGACTCGGACTTGACCAGCAGCCCGGCCGTTTTCTGCTCAATGGAAACGGGATGGTGGTACCCGCCCCGGAGGCCGCGGTAACGCCGCACCGATTCGTCATAGCTGTCGGCGTAGCCGAAGGAATCCAGCTCCCAGGTCAGCAGCGACAAGCCATCGGCGATGGCATTCAACAGCACCGAGGAATCGGCGAGCCGCGGCAGGTAGAGGTACCGGGCAAAGTCGTCCATCAACTGTTTGATCGCGACATGCTCGCCGCGCCACAGCGGCACACGATCCATTTCCATCCGTAGCCGCGTCGGACCCAGCCCGGTGACCAGCAGCTCGTCGGTGCGCAGTTTCTTGCTGACCCGCACCGCGAGGGGATCTTGCCCGGTCAGCCGCATCGCCTGCCATTGCACCGCAGCCTGCGGGTCGGTCTGTATCGGCACCAGCAGCCATTGATAGGCTTCGGGAATGCGCGCCGTCACCGTGCTGTGCGCGGCGGCTTTCTGCGTCTCGGCCTGTTTGACCTGGTGCGGCGAGAGGTCCAGCGTGTCCTTCTCGGCCACGATGGATTCCCACGCCAGATAACGGCGCAAGGCATCGTCCAGATCCTGCCAGCGCGTTTTGTCGAGCGCCAGGAACACCAGTGTATTGCGGTACAGACGCGGGCTATTGCCGCGGGACTCGAAGATCGCGCGGGCCGCGGATTCGGCGGGGCTATTCGCCTCCTTGCTGTACGGCTGATCACTGCCCAGCACGACCAGCCGTGCATCCAGATCGTCCGGCACGTCCTGAGTCGACCGCGGTAGCGCATGGATACGCCGGAAATCGCCGTGATTCTTGTCCAGATCCGCGCGCAGCCGCTTTTCGAGCTCGTGCACGACGCG
>JALORT010000133.1 GCA_025458755.1 Methylotetracoccus sp. | reverse complement strand
ACCCGGGCGAGCCCCTGTTCCAGCGCCCAGAGCTTGCCGCTCCAGCCTTCCGGCAACGCAGCGCTCGGGATGACCTCGACGTCCAGTGGGGGCACCGAGAGCGCTTGATGGGCCGTATCGTCGTCCGAGTGATCATCGACCACGATAATCTTGGGTGACCCGCCCTGCGCGGCCAGCGCAAGCAGTGTGGGCCGAATATATGCGGCCTCGTTACGCGCGGGAATCACAACCGTCAGCCCGCCGCTCTCTGAAGGCCCGTCCGGCAGCGTGGTGTCGACTTCCAGCACCTCATGCGTGCTCCAGGGGCGCCAAGGAAGCAGCACAATCGCGACCCAGATCGCCGCCGCGGCGAAACTCAAAATTGATAGCACGGAGAGTTCACCACGAGCGTTCCAGATGATGAGACGACTGCCGCCCCGAGCCGCGGCGGCTCGGGGCGGCAGTGTGAAGTGTCGGCAAGCGGCTAGTCGACCGCTTGGATGCGGATGGCCGGACGCGCACGAATCGGCTTTGGGTCGACCTCGTACTCCGGGACCGGTTCCGGTGCCATTTCGCCCCAGGTGCGGGGCCCGAGCAGTGCAACCCACGCCGCCTTCAGCGGATTCTGCATGGCGTCTTCCACCGCGGAGGCTTCGTAGCCGCAATGGGCCATACAGTTGGCGCATTTGGGATTTTTCGAATTCCCGTATTTGTGCCAGGGTGTCTCTTCCATCAACGCCTGGTAAGAAGGCGCATAGCCTTCGTCGACCAGCAGGTAGCAGGGTTTCTGCCAGCCGAAAATGTTGCGTGTGGGGTTACCCCAAGGAGTGCAGTTGTACGACTGGTTGCCCGCCAGGAAATCCAGATAGAGGCTGGAGTGATTGAGTTTCCAGCCGCGGCCGCGCCCTAACCGGAAAATTTTGCGGAACAGTTCTTTGCTCTCCCGCATCTTGATGAAGATGTTTTTCTGCGGCGCATGCTCATAGCTGAATCCGGGAGCGATCGTGACACCCTCCACGCCTAGCTTCTTGGTATGTTCCAGAAATTCCGCCACCTCTTCCGCCGACTCGCCCTGGAACAGGGTACAGTTCAGTGTGACCCGAAAGCCCTTGGCGATTGCCATCTCTGCGGCTTCCACCGCGCGGTCGAAAACACCCTTCTGGCAGACCGAGGCATCATGCCGCTCGCGGTTGCCGTCGAGATGAATCGAGAAGGTCAAGTACGGAGAAGGTTTGTAATCATCGATTCGCTTTTTCAACAACAGCGCGTTAGTACAAAGGTACACGTACTTTTTGCGCTGGATGATGCCCTCAACCACCTGCGGAAGTTCCTTGTGCAGCAAGGGCTCACCGCCTGCGATCGACACGATCGGCGCACCGCACTCATCGACGGCGCCAAGGCATTCCTCCACACTGAGCCGCCGATTCAGAATCTCATCGGGGTAATCGATTTTCCCGCAGCCCGCACATGCCAGATTGCACCGAAATAGAGGCTCCAGCATCAGCACGAGGGGATAGCGTTCGACCCCCTTCAACTTCTGCTTGATCAGATACTTTGCAACGCTGATTTGTTGACGTAAAGGAACGCCCATTACCGCTCTCCTGTAGTGATCCTACAACATTCGTGCGAGCCCGAATCCGCCATGGCTCGTCACGGACCAAACGCGATCGCCCAACTCCCGATCAGACCAGCGGAGATTCGGCGATCGCGCGACAATTTGATTGCATCCGTTTTTCCTAGCATGATAATAGGAAGTTGTTTTTTGATCAAATCCTTTGTTTAATTCGCAACAACATTGACTCGCCGATAGAAATCGGTAGAATAATCATCATTTTACGGAGCCCATGCGACTGAACCCCCACGGCACTGTGCTTGCGACGGCGCCCGAAGCCCCTGCGGCAGCGGTCTTTTCAGCCCAATCGGAGTGCGAACTTGGCCTCCTGCAGGACGATGACTTCCAGGCACGGCTGCTGGATGGCGTGTCGAGAACGTTCGCTCTCACGATACCCCGGCTTCCCCCTGCACTCGCCGGACCGGTCTCCAACGCTTACCTGCTGTGCCGCATCGTCGACACGATCGAAGACGAGGTGTCGCTTGACAGCGCGCGGAAGCGGAGGTTTTGCCGGCGGTTCGCCGAGGTCGTCGCCGGACGCGGTGACTCGGTGTCATTGGCCGCCGATCTCGCGCCCCTGCTGTCGACCAACACGCTGCCTGCCGAGCACGAACTGATCGCCGTCATGCCGCGGGTAATCGGCATCACGCATGCTTTCGACACCGCCACGCGCGCTGCCCTCTCCACCTGCGTCAACACCATGGCCGATGGTATGGCGGAATTCCAGGATCGCGATTTGAGCGGCGGCTTGGCGAATCTCCAGGAGATGAATGATTACTGCTACTACGTCGCCGGTGTCGTCGGCGAAATGTTGACCAAGCTGTTCTGTCTCTACTCGCCAGAGATTGCCGCACACCGCGACGAAATGATGCGCCTGGCGGTTTCGTTCGGTCAGGGACTGCAGATGACGAATATCCTGAAGGATCTATGGGATGACCATGATCGCGGCGTCTGTTGGCTCCCGGGCGACATGTTTCGCGAGGCCGGTTTCGACCTACGTTCGTTGCGTCCAGGCAACACCGATGCGGCATTCCGAAGCACGTTCAGCCGATTGATCGGCGTCGCGCATCAGCACCTCAAGAACGCTCTTGCGTATACCTTGCTCATTCCCCCCGGTGAAGCCGGCATGCGGGAGTTTTGCTTGTGGGCTCTGGGTATGGCACTGCTGACCCTGAGAAAAATCAATGCTCATCTGGACTTTGTCGAATCATCCCAAGTAAAGATCACTCGGCGTGCCGTCAAGGCGACCGTGCTGACGAGCCGGTTCGCACGAGGGCACGATGCGTTGCTGCGCGCCATCTTTTTTGTTGCCGGCCGAGGATTACCCGATGCCGACCCGGCGCTGGCACGGCTGTCTTCAAAAGAAGACCGAACAGAAAACCAGTCACTTTAAGTTTGGGAGACACTCCTCAATATGTTCAAAGAAACGACGGACCATGATGTTTTCAGCTCTGTGGCGGGGGTCAATGATCTGCATAGCCCGCTCGATCGTGCGATAGGTCGGGCGAAGCGGAAGCTGCTGGGTCTGCAGCACCGCGAAGGCTACTGGGTGTTCGAACTCGAGGCGGACTGTACGATTCCCGCCGAATACATCCTGATGATGCATCACATGGACGAGATCGACCGGGCGCTGCAAGCCAAGATCGCCAATTATCTGCGGGCGCATCAGCAAGCCGACGGCAGCTATCCGCTGTTCCTGGGTGGAGCGGGGGATATCAGCGCCACCGTGAAAGCCTACTACGCGCTCAAGCTGGCCGGCGATTCAATCGACGCGCCGCACATGAAACAGGCGCGCGAGTGGGTGCTCGCTCAGGGTGGTGCCGCGCGAGCGAACGTGTTTACCCGGATCATGCTGGCCATCTTCGAGCAGATTCCTTGGCGAGGCGTGCCGTTCATCCCGGTCGAAATCATGCTGTTGCCCAAGTGGTTCCCTTTTCACTTGGACAAAGTCTCCTACTGGTCCCGCACGGTGATGGTACCGCTGTTCATCCTGTGCTCCTTCAAAGTCAAGGCGCGCAATCCGCACAAAGTCGGCGTCCACGAACTGTTTACCGTCGCCCCGATGCAGGAGAAGAATTACTTTGCGCATGTAAAAACGCCGCTGGGCAAATTGATTCTTGCCCTCGAACGGTTCGGACGCATGCTGGAACCGCTGATCCCGGCCGCGATGCGCCGGCGCGCGACCGCGCGGGCAGAGGAATGGTTCATGGAGCGCCTGAACGGCCACAGCGGACTTGGTGCGATTTTTCCGGCGATGGTGAATGCCTACGAGGCGATGGATGTGCTCGGCATTCCGCCGGAAGACGAGCGCCGGCGCGTGGCCAAAGAGGCGATCGATCGCCTGTTGGTCATCGATGGCGATTCCGCCTACTGCCAGCCCTGTGTTTCTCCGGTGTGGGATACCGCTCTGGTTTCGCTGTCCTTGCAGGAAGTGAACAAGTATGAGGACTCCAGTGAAACCTCCTCCGCTGTGAAGCGAGGCATTCGCTGGCTGGTCACGAAACAGGTGACCGACGAGCCGGGTGACTGGCGCGTGAACCGCCCCGGTCTTGCCGGGGGCGGTTGGGCCTTCCAGTTCGACAACCCGCATTACCCGGACGTGGACGACAGCGCCGTGGTGGCGCATGCGATGGCGCAAGCGGAAGATCCCGAATTCGATGCGCCCCTGGACCGTGCGATTACCTGGATTGGCGGCATGCAATCGACGAATGGCGGATTCGGCGCCTTTGACGCGGATAACACGCACTACCACCTGAATCAGATCCCCTTCGCTGACCACGGCGCCTTACTCGATCCGCCGACCGCAGATGTCAGTGGTCGTTGCGCGATGTTTCTCGCGAAAATGCTCGACCGGCGACCGGAGATGCGCGCTGTGGTGGACGCTACCATCGCCTATCTACGCCGTGAACAGGAAGCGGATGGTTCCTGGTTCGGACGGTGGGGGACCAACTACATCTACGGCACCTGGTCGGTGCTGGTAGGTTTCGAGCTCGCCGGCGTACCGAGTACCGATCCCAGCGTGCGCCGGGCGGTGGAGTGGTTGAAAAGCGTCCAGCGGCCGGATGGCGGCTGGGGCGAGGACAATTTCAGCTACCACGACCCCTCGTGCCGCGGACGCTATCACACCAGCACCGCGTTTCAGACCGGACTGGCGTTGCTGGCCCTGCTGGCCGCGGGTGAAGCAGAGTCGACTGAGGTGCGAGCGGGTGTCGATTACCTGCTGCGTCACCAGCAGCCCGACGGTTTCTGGAAGGACGCCTGCTTTACGGCGCCGGGCTTTCCGAAGGTGTTCTACCTGAAGTATCACGGCTACGATAAGTTCTTCCCGCTGTGGGCCCTGGCGCGATATCGGAACGAGACACGTGACGGAGCGTGACCCGATCGGCTTTGTGATCGCGTTACCACTGGAATGCCGAAGTCTGACGCGCCAGAAGGCGAGGCGGCTCGCTACAGTGGAGCTGCACGGCCGATGCTTGATTCGGGTCAGCGGTTCCGGCGCCAGCAACGCTGAAGCCGCTGCGGATGAATTGGTTGCGCGTGGCGCACGTCGGTTAGTGTCCTGGGGCTGCGCCGGAGCGCTGGCCGATCATTTGGCGCCCGGAGACGTCATTCTGCCGGCATCGGTGCGGACGTCGGACGGATCGCATGTCGGCTGCTGCGGGGAGTGGCGGCGTCGTTTGGCGCAGAGCGTCGCCGAGGACATTCGGATCGATGAAGGGGGCATCGCCGAAAGTGCCGATATCGTCGATACCGTAGCCGGCAAGCGCCGACTGAGGGATGCGACCGGGGCCGTCGCCGTCGACATGGAAAGCGCAGCGGTTCTCCGCGTCGCCAAGGGCCACAACGTGCCGTGCATCGCCGTACGGGCGATCGCCGACAACGCATCGACACCGGTTCCTCGATCGGTTTTGCGTTCGGTAGACGCGCACGGCGAAGTGCGCCTGGTCCGCCTGATCATCGAGCTGGCGCGAGACCCTTCCGAACTCGTTGGGCTGACCCATTTGAATCGCTGCTTTCGGGCGGCCCTTCATAGTTTGTCCAGGGTGGCAGAGCTCGCCGGCCCTTCACTCGCCGCGTAATTCGCATTGCTAGCTTCCGAGCCGTCGCCTGATATGAGTCTCTTTTCCCCAAACTTCCTGGTGCAGTCGATTACCTGGTGGGAAAGCAAGGTGCTGCGCCACCCGTGGAAAATCGTGCTGATTTTCCTCATCGCGGCCGGCTGGACGCTGGATTACGCGACGAAGAATCTCAGCGTCAACGCCAACACCGCGGAAATGCTGTCACCGGAACTTCCTTTTCAGCGGAACCGGATTCGGCTGGAAACCGCTTTCCCGCAGGATGTCAGCACCTTTCTGATGGTGGTCGAGGGCAATACCCCGGAGCAGACCGCCGAGGCCGTCAGGCAGCTTGGAGCAGCACTTCGGGCTCGCTCCGCAGACATCAAGTCGGTCTATATCCCCGACGACGGCGAATTCCTGGCCAGGAACGGACTCCTGTACCTGGACTTGCCCGACCTCGAAGAGCTGTCGCTCGACCTGGCCAACGCGCAGCCGTTTATCGGGCGCCTCGCGCAGGATTTCAGTCTGCGCGGTTTGTTCTCGATGATCGGCGATGCGCTGACGCAGCGCGATAAGGACTTCGAGCTCGATCTCCACCCAGTGCTGGCTAAGATCCGCCAGGCGCTCGATGCGGTGGCGGCCGGAACTCCGTTCCGGCTGTCCTGGCAGCAACTGATGATGAAGGATCAGCAGGGCTTGGGCATCACCCAGCGATTCATCATCATCACAC
>JALORT010000132.1 GCA_025458755.1 Methylotetracoccus sp. | reverse complement strand
CCACTGCTTCGGCATGGTGCTGGGAAACCTCCTTTGTTTCTCAGTGGGCGCCTGCGCCGTCGTAGCGTGTGAACACTTCGATGCGCGCGCGGTGCTCGAGGCCATCGACCAGGAACGCTGCAGCGCGCTTCACGGTGTGCCGACGATGTTCATCGCTGGACTCGAACACCCCGATTTCGCCCGGTTTGATCTCTCGTGCCTGCGCACGGGCATCATGGCCGGAGCACCCTGTCCGCCCGCTCTGATGCAGCGCGTCATGGAGGAACTGCACTGCCCGGAAATTCTGATCGGCTACGGCGAGACGGAAGCCTCCCCTCTGACCCATCTGACGACTCGGGACGACAGCCTGGAGCGGCGTACCCGAACGGTCGGCCGCAATCTCCCGCATCAGGAGGTGAAAATCGTGCGTGTCGGAACCGGGCAGACGGTGACCCAAGGGGAAGTGGGAGAGATCTGCTTCCGCGGCTACCACCTGATGAAGGGCTACTACGGTGACCTCGAAGCGACGCGGCAGACGGTCGATGTCCACGGATGGCTCCATTCCGGGGACTTGGGCACGATGGACGCGGACGGTTATGTCCGGATCACGGGCCGCCTGAAAGAAATGATTATCCGCGGCGGCGAGAACATCTACCCGCGCGAGATCGAGGACTTCATCTTTACCCACCCGAAAGTGGCCTCGGTGGCGGTGATCGGTGTTCCGGACGCGTTTTACGGCGAGGAAGTCATGGCTTGGATTCAACTGCATGCGGGGGAAACAGCCAGCGAAGAGGAAATTCGCGAGTACTGCGAGAGCAGGATCGCGCACTACAAGGTCCCCCGCTATCTCTGGTTCGTCGACGAGTTCCCCATGACCGTGACCGGGAAGGTGCAGAAGTTCAGAATGCGGGAGATGGCGATGCAAAAGCTCAGCGGAACGCCCGCGCTTTCCTGAGCCGTTTCACGTCCGCCGAGTGCAGGGCACCTGGCTGGGCGATACGGCGAGCAACGGCAAACACTGCTCTTTTGACGGGGATCGCTGCAGAGGCCCGAAGCAAGCGAAAGCTTTCCGTTGCCGAATTCAGCAGGCGGCGCGGCAGGGCTTAGCTCGCCCGCGGAGTCTCGGTTCCTGCTCTGGACGTGGCTTAGAGATCCAGCGGCGGTTTTTCCATGCCGGACCGGATAAGCTTGACCGTTTCCTCGAACTGTTCGAGCACGATGGTGGTATTGTCCGAGATGGCCTCCCTGACGATCAGGCCCAGCGTGTGGTACTCGCTCGGGGTAATCTTGTCCCGGGTCTCAGGATGCAAATTTTCCTGGAACGCCGCAACGACGCGATCCGCCAATTCTCTGGGTGTGCTCGTCATAACCTTCCTCGGGCTCTGCGTTGGTTCACTGGGTAGGTTGTTTTCCCCGAACCATGATAGCAATAAAGTGCGGTGTCAGGCTCTTCGGGTCAGTCGGGCATCGCGCACTGTCCTCACCGGACGATGGGCGTAGAGGGGTAGGCCGAGCCTGCTTTTAAGCAGGGACGCCTTGGGCGTCGAGGTCTCCAGCCGCCGCCCCGATTCAAGACCATGGCGCCCATCCTCCAGGCCGGCGCGCATTCAGCGCGGGGCGTTCACTGGGCTTCGGTCGAGGTGTCGGAACCGGGTTGTCGGGGTAAGACATTGAAGTAACCGGTCAGCATGCCCATACCGCAATTCCAAGGAATCATGCCTGCTTCCGTCGGTGTGAACTCGAACGTCTGCACGCCTTCATGGATGTCCAGCGCGAGCCCCAGCTTGGCGACGATCAGCTTGCTTTGGCAGGTCGCGAGCTTGGATTTATGGGCGTCGATGACCCAACGCACCGGCACGCCTTGTTTGAGCGTGAAGTGATCCGGCTTGAAGCCTTGGTTGGTGACATCCATCTTGATGACCTGTAGCCCCGAAGCGTCGGGGGTCTCCACCGCTTCCGTGCGATCGAGCCGGGATGAAACCGCCCGCAGGAGAGATTGGAAATCGTAGCCGCTCCCGGTGACTACGAGACCGCGGTTCAGCATGATCGCACCCAGCAGCAGCACCAGAACGCCCGACGCTTTCAGCAATTTCGGGGTGAAGCGGGCCGAGATCAGGCTGGTCAGCATGCCGAAACTCAGCAGCACCGGCAGCGTGCCCAGACCGAATACGAACAGCAGTTTGCCGCCTTCGACCGGGCTGCCGGTGCCCATCGCCATCACATACATCGCCTGCAGCGGTCCGCAAACGATCAAGAGGCCGTTCAGCAGCCCGATGATGAACGGGTTGCTGTGTTTCTTGTACTGCGTTCCGACGAAACGCGTCAGGAATCGAGGCGTCTTGATCTGGAAACGGTTCAGGCGGGGCCAGATGTGCAGCATGTGGAGGCCGAACAGCATCAGGAACACGCCCGCCGCGATGCCGACGGCGCCGCGGATGAAAGGCGTGAACGAGATGATCGATCCGAGTCCGCCAAACGCGGCGCCGATCACGGTGTACGACAGCGTCTTGCCGGTGCCGTACAGCAGGTGGGAGGTGTAGGTGGGGCGGCCGGCCGCCGCCGTCTTTGCCGTGTAGCCGATGATCAGCGGGCCGCACATGCCGACACAGTGAAACCCGGTCAGAAGGCCCACGGTGAACAGCAGGCCGTAGCTCATGTTCTGGCCCAACTCGGGAAGGCTGGCGTTGTCCCGAAGCTGCTGGTCGAAATAGAGGATCAGCGCGATGCCCGCCAAGCCCAGCAGAATCGCGGCGAGGTTGCGGAACAGTGCCGCGATGCTTCGGGGATGCTGCGGCTCGGGGGAAGCAGCAGGCGTCTTGGTGAGGGGAACGCGAGGCGGGGAGGGATACGTATTCACGATTCACACCGTGTAGTATCGGACGCGGAAGGGCCTGGAATCAGCAACGCGGCGTGGATGCTGTGCACGACTCTCAGTTTCGGATGGCGCCGCCGGCGCTTGCGGTACTGGATTGGCGGGTATCGTCCGTCGTTACGACATTCCTGCTCGCGGCCAAGGCAACGGCGGCATGCGCCCGCTCGGACGGGGTGAGGCCCGCTCACCGCCGCTGCAAGCGCAACGAGTTCAACACCACGGAGACCGAGCTGAACGCCATCGCCGCCGAGGCGATCATCGGGCTCAGTTTCCCCAGCGCCGCGACCGGGATCGCTACGGTGTTGTAAGCGAACGCCCAGAACAGATTCTGGTGGATGATCCGCAGCGTGTCGCGGCTCAGACTCATCGCCTCCGCAACCTTGGTGATGTCGCCCTGCACCAGTGTCATGTCGGCGGTTTCCATCGCGATGTCGGTGCCGCTGCCGATCGCGAAGCCAACGTCGGCGGCGGCGAGGGCCGGCGCGTCGTTGATGCCGTCGCCGATCATGCCGACGCGGGCGCCCTGGCTCTGGAGCTCGCGCACGATTTCGAGTTTGCGCTCGGGCCGCGCCTGCGCGATGACCTCATCGATACCGACCCAGCCGGCGACATAGTTCGCCGCCGCCGGCACATCACCGGTGACCAGCAGTGTGCGGACGCCCATGCGGTGCAGTTGCGCCAGTGCCTGCGGCGCGTTGTCGCGCGGCCGGTCGGCGATGCCGAAGATCGCCACCGCGTGGCCGTTCAGTCCGCAATAGACCGGGGTCTTGCCTTCGCCGGCCAGGCTCGCGGCGACCGATTCCCAGGATTCAAGCGGCACCCCCTGATCGGTCAGCCACGCCGCATTGCCCAGCAGCAGGTCGTAGCGTCCGACGCGCGCGCTGATGCCGCGGCCGGGCACGCTGATGAAATTCTTCGCCTCATGCAAAGCCGCACCGAGTTCGCGCGCGCGGGCGACCACCGCCTGTCCGAGAAAATGTTCCGAGTTCACCTCGGCACTGGCGGCCAGCGCGATCAGGTCGGGGTCGCTCAAGCGGGATTGATTGATCACATCGACGACCTGCGGTTTGCCTTCGGTGATGGTGCCGGTCTTGTCGAAAATCACCACATTCAGATGCGACGCGGTTTCGAGCGTTTCGCCGTTGCGAATGAAAATGCCGCGCCGGGCCGCCTGCCCGGTGCCGACCATGATCGCGGCCGGGGTGGCGAGCCCGAGCGCGCACGGACAGGCGATCAGCAAAACCGCGACCGCATTCGAGAAGGCGCGTGTGGGTGCCGCTCCAACGGCCAGCCAGCCCAGCAGCGTGGCGCCGGACAGGCCCATCACCGAAGGCACGAACACCGCGCTGACGCGGTCCACGGTTTTCTGGATCGGCAGCTTGGTCGCCTGGGCATGATCCACCATGTGGACGATGCCGGCCAGCACGGTATCCGCGCCCACCGCGGTCACGCGGATCTTCATCGCGCCGTTGCCGTTCACGCAGCCGCCGATCACCGGTTGCCCCGGCTCCTTCACGACCGGCAGGCTTTCCCCGGTGACCATCGATTCGTCGACCGTGGACAGTCCCTCGATCACCTCGCCGTCGGTCGGGATGCGTTCGCCGGGCCGCACCATCATGATCTCGCCCAGTTGCACCTCCTCGATCGGCACGGTGATCTCGACGCCGTCCCGCAGTACATTGGCCGTAACCGGCTGCATGTCGATCAGGCTGCGGATCGCCTGGTGGGCGCGCCCGCGCGCCTTTTCCTCGAGATAGCGCCCCATCAGCACGAAGGTGATGATGCCGGCCGCGGCTTCGAAATACAGTTCCCGGCGCCGTAACAGCAGCGTGACCACGCTGTATAGGAAGGCCGACCCGGCGCCTAGGGCGACCAACGTATCCATATTCGCGGAGCGGTGCTTGGCCAGCGCCCAAGCCTTGGAAAACAGCGGGCGGCCGGCCCAGAACACCACCGGTGCGGTCAGCACCAGTTCGACCCAGTGCAGGAGGCCGCGGTGCGGCATCGACATGCCGATGATGGTGGCCGGAACGGTCAGAATCGCGGACCAGACGAAGCGGCGGCGGGCGGCGGCCAGCCGCTGCTCTTCTTTGACGAGCTGCAGTTTGCGCTGCGCCAGCGAACCCAGCGGCTGTGCGGAGTAGCCCCAGCGCCCGATCAAATCGACCACCGCGTCCTTAGTCAGACGTCCGCGTACCGCCGCGGTCTCGGTCGCATAGTTGACCGCGGCCTGATCGATGCGGGGATCGCGATGCAGCAGCATCTCGATCAGCAGCGCACAGGATGCGCAGGTCATGCCGTCCACGATCAGGGTGTATTCGCAGAGCGGCGCATCCGGGTCGACTTCGACGGCTGGTGCCGCCGACGTTCTCGAGCGGCTGTGACCCAGGTTTTCGATCAGTCGGTCCAGCAGGCGCAATAGATTGTCCTTGGGAAGCGTCGCCGGGTCGAATTCGATCGCGAGCGAACCGAGGTCGGATACCGAGCGGACATGGCGGACCCCTTTGTGTTTCCGCAGCAGGATCTCCGCGGCGTAGGTCCGCTCGAGGTCTTTTCGGAGGCTGGGCGCGACGACGCGGACGCGCCGGCGAAGGTTGTGAGCCAGATCGAAATGCTGGAATGTCGGGGTGATCGGGGAGCGGGTGCTGTTGTCCATGGCTCAGTTCTTCGGGCGGCGGGAGCGGACGAGCAGATAAATCATGTACGACGCGGCCATCCACTCGTAGCGGTAGCGCCACGGCTGGCGGATCCAGTGCTGGGTGATCAGGTGCCAGTGCAGTTTGATCAGAAACAGAACCAGCGCATCGTTCAGAAACAGGATCACCGTGTCCTCGTTTGCCAGTGAAAGCGCGCGCTGCCTGACCGCTTCCCGGCGAGCCACGATCCCCAGAGCTGTGACGGTTTCCCGCGCCTCCTGCAGTTTGGCGCGAACCCAGCGGATCGGCTGTACCGCGGAAAGACGCTTCCGCACAGCAGTCGGGAGGGCTGCACGCTGTGGAGTGGCGACGGGCTCGGGCCAGTCCCCGGTACTGATGAGGCGATACAGTTCTCGGCCAAGGGTTGGGAAATCGCAAACGTGCTCGATGAACCGGATCGAGAGCTTCCGTTGCCGCGTTGAAAGATCGACGCGGTAAACGCCTTCGATGCGGTGAATCTCGGATGCGAGGTGTGCCGAGGCCGGCGGGTTGCACAGTGCCTCGGGGAGCTGGAAACGAACGTGACCGTCCGACTTATAGCGGACAATGATGGCTTGGGCGAGGTCCATGGCGCGATGTCGGTGAATGGGGTGGCGGGGGATCGCGCCGGCCAGGGTTCGCAATCCCGCGGGTGGTTCCTTCAGTGACCCGTGATCTTGTGCATCTTCCCGGCGGATCGGTGCCCGCGGCACCAATGTCTCCGAGATCCAGGTCAAGAAGCCTTTCTTCTATTCAGCAGCCTGGCCCGCCTTCTGGATGATCTCCTCACGGTATTTGTGGATCAGGTACCCGATCGCCAGGCCGGCGCCGAACAACACCAGCGGATGCGTCACGACCCTGCGGAACAGCGAATGCCTGGCCGCGGTGACC
>JALORT010000131.1 GCA_025458755.1 Methylotetracoccus sp. | reverse complement strand
AGACGTCGCCTCCGAGCTTCGCGATTTCACGGATCACCGACGAGGAGATGAACGCGTATTTTTCGGACGGGGTGAGAAACAGGGTTTCGATTTCCGGCCCGAGGTAGCGGTTCATCCCGGCGAGCTGGAACTCGAACTCGAAGTCGGAAACCGCCCGCAAGCCGCGCAGAATCACATTGGCGCCATGGGTTCGTGCGCACTCCACCAGCAGGTTGTCGAAAGGGATGACTTCGACATTCGCGAACTCGTTCACCGCTTGGCGCGCCAGAGAAAGTCTCTGCTCGACACTGAACAAAGGCCCCTTCAGTTTGCTTTCCGCGATTGCAACGATCACCCGGTCGAAAATCCGAGCCGCGCGCGCAACCAGATCGACGTGCCCGTTAGTGATCGGATCGAAGGTTCCCGGATAAATGGCGACGTTGACCACGGATTCTCACTGTGTCCGACGGCAAAGATGATAGCCCACGTCGCCGGATTTCTTGCTGCGCACCGTCGACCAACGGGGCGGCAGGTCGTTCAGCATCAACTCTGCCTCGGCTTCCAGATAGATCCAGGCGTTGTCGGCAAGCCATCCGCGCTGGTCGAGCAGTTCGCAGCTCGGTGCTATGAAGCCGCGCCGAAACGGTGGGTCCATGAACACCATCTGAAAAGTGCGCGCGGAACCGTTTAAGAACCGCCGAACCTCGGCCTGTACCACCTCGATTTGGGTGGCTTCCAACGCCGCACAATTCTGTCTCAGTGCGCCGCACACCTTCGGACTGCTTTCCACTTGCACGACATGTGAGGCGCCCCGCGATGCCGCCTCAAACCCTAGAGCGCCACTTCCGGCATAGAGATCAAGGCAGCGGGCGCCGTCGATCTCACCCTGTAGCCAATTGAACAGCGTCTCACGTACCCGGTCGGGCGTTGGACGAAGCCCCGGCACGGGGGGAAAGTGGAGCCGGCGGCTGCGCCAGTGTCCACCGATGATCCGAACCTCATTGCTCACGTTGCGGCGCACCGACCAACACCGTCTGGAGCTGATTCGGATGGATCCGGGCCCGAAAAGCCCGATGGATGTCCGCAGCCGTGACCGCCTCGACTTTGCTGATGAAGGTGTTCAGCCAGTCCAGCGGCAGACCGAAAAAGCCGATCGACGCAATCTGTTCGGCCAGCTTCTTGTTGCTGTCGAGACGTAGCACGAAGCCACCCGTGATGTTTTGCTTCGCTGCCTTCAGTTCCTGCTCCGTGGGACCCTTGTCGATGAAGTCTTTCAGCGTCTGCTGGAGCACGCCGAGCGCCTGTTCCGCCTGATCGTTGCGGGTCTGCAGACCCATCAGAAAAGGTCCGGCTTCGCGGAACGGATAGAAGTAGCTGTAGGCGCTGTAGGACAGCCCGCGCTTCTCGCGCACCTCTTTGACCACCCGCGAAGCGAAACCGCTGCCGCCCAGAATATGGTTGCCGACGTACAGCGGGAAGTAGTCCGGGTCGGTGATTTTCATGCCGATTTGTCCAGCCAGGACATGGGTCTGCTCGGAAGGAAAGGTTTTTCGCACCATGCCGGCCTGTGCACCGGTTTCTGGCACCGGCACGGCGGGCAGCGCCTGACCCTCGGGCAGTTGTCCTGCAAGTTCCTGAGCCATTGATTCCGCGGCGGCCCGATCCAGTTCGCCGACGATCACGACCGTCGCGTTCTTAGCGACATAATGGGTTTGGAAGAACCGCGCCAGATCATCGCGGGTCAGCTTTTCGACCGTGTCGCGATTCCCTTCCTTCGGATGCGCATACGGGTGGTTGCGGTAGAGCGCCTCGAAAAACGCGATGCCTGCTAAATCATCCGGCGCTTCTTCGCGCTGTTTGATCGACAGCAGGATGCGCTTCTTTTCCCGCTCGAAATCAGCGGTCTCGAAACGCGGATGCAGCAGGATTTCGCGTGCCGTTTCCAGTGCCACCTTCATCAGTTCCGGCTTGGTCAGCGTCCGCAGCGAGAGCGATGCCGAATCCCGCGAGGCCGATGTATCCAACAAGGCCCCGACACCCTCCAGTCGTTTGGCGATCGTGTCGGCATCCCAGTCGCCGGCGCCGGTATCGAGCAATGCCGCGGTCATCGTTGCCAGGCCGAACTGCTGACCGTCACGCGCGCTGCCGGCATCAAACAGCACGCGGACGTCAACGAGCGGCAGTCCTTCCGTTCGCGCAAAGAAAACCTTTGTTCCCCGCGCCGTGGTCCACTGTTGAATCTCCGGAACCGCCTGCGCGGTACCGACTCCCAACAGGAACAGCACCAACAACGGCAGCGCGCGGCGGAAACCCATCAGGAGCGTATCCGCTGCGAACGGGCGAAAAGCGTTCATGAACGCAGCCGAGCGATCCCGGCTCAGGTGGTCAGCGGACATTCGCGCCTCCGTTCATGTTGCCTTCGGCCGGTAGTTCCGCGCCCTCCGGTATCGGTTGCGGCTCCAGATAGCCCACGCTGAGACGGTCGTCCACCAGATATTTCTGTGCCACTTGCTGTATTTGTTCCGGAGTCACTTGAGTGAGCTTGTCTACGTACTCGTCCACCACTTTCCAGCCCAGGTCCACGGTCTCCGTGAGGCCCAGCTGCATCGCCTGATAGAAAATCGAGTCGCGCTGGTAAATCTTGCTTGCCATCACCTGGGCCTTCACGCGTTCCAGTTCATCCGGCGCGACCCGTTCATCGCGCAGCCGCGCGACTTCTTCGCTCAGCGCCTTCTCCAGTTCCGCCAGCGTCTTGCCTTGAGCGGGGGTTCCCTCTAGCGTGAACAGCCCGGACATGCGGCCGTAGAGATCGTAACCCGCCCCGACACCCGCGGCGATCTGCTGGCCGCGGACCAAGCGGGTGGACAAGCGGGCACTGTTCCCGCCATCGAGAATGCCCGCGGCAACTTCCAGGGCGTAGGCTTCCCACGGCTGCTCGACGGTGCGCAGCACCGGAGCTTTGTACCCCATCGTGAGGTACGGGAGCTTGGCCGGAATCTTTGCCACCATCCGGCGCGGCCCGAGCTGCTGTACTTCGTGTCGGGGCTTCACGGTCGGCAGCGAGTTGGATTTCAGCGGACCGAAATGGCGTTTGGCCAACTCAAAGACGGCCTTCGGATCGATATCACCGACCACCACGAGCGTCGCATTATTGGGTGCATACCAAAGCTGGTACCAATCGCTGAGATCCTTCACGGTCAAGCCGGCGATGTCATCCGGCCAGCCGATCACGGGGTTCTTGTAGGGGCTGCTGGTGAACGCCATCGCCTGAAAGTGTTCTTCCATTTTGGCGCGCGGCTGATCGTCGGTGCGCATGCGCCGCTCTTCGATGACGACCTGCTGTTCCTTCACGAACTCGGGTTCAAGAATCTGGAGATTTCTCATCCGGTCGGCTTCGAGATCGAAACTGACGTTTAACCGGCTTTTCTCCAGCGTCTGGAAATAGGCCGTGTAGTCCTGACCGGTGAAGGCGTTTTCACTCCCCCCGTTTGCTGCGATAATGCGCGAAAACTCGCCGGGCGGGTGCTTCTTGGTGCCCTTGAACATCATGTGCTCGAGCATGTGTGAAACACCGGTAATGCCCCCATATTCATAACTGGAGCCCACCTTATACCAGACTTGGGAGACGGCGACCGGAGCGCGATGGTCTTCCTGGATCAGGACTTTCAATCCATTGTCGAGCTTGAATTCGTGGACTTTTGTCTCGCCGGAGAAGGCGACGAGCGGGACGGTGGCGAGCAACAGCGCACAGCGGTGCAGCAGCATGTTACGGTCTCTCGGGTTGGTGGAGGGCAGCGGAAACCGGGGCCGGGTGTCCCCGATCGGCTCAGTATTGTAACCGAATAACTTTAGGAACGATGACGACCCTGATTGGTTCAAAAAAGCCGGCCTATTTTCCCTGGCGCTCGTATCTCGGGGTGTGCAAGCTCAAGGTCGTCTTGCACATCGTCTTCACCGCGGTGATCGGGATGTTTCTCGCGGTACCCGGACTGCCGCCTTTCAATGCGCTGTTCTGGGGCTCGCTCGGTATTGGACTCGCCGCGGCTTCCGCCGCCGCGCTGAACCACCATCTCGACCGCAAAGCCGATGCGGCGATGCGGCGTACCCAGAATCGTCCGCTGCCCAAGGGGCAGCTCACGCCGACCCAGGTCTTCCGCTTCGCGCTGATTCTGGGCACGCTGTCGATGGTCGTTCTGCTGGTGTTCGTGAACCAGATTACCGCAGTGCTGACCCTGGTTTCACTGATCGGCTACGCCTTCGTGTACACGGTGTATCTAAAACATGCGACGCCGCAGAACATCGTGATCGGCGGCGCGGCCGGCGCAGCTCCGCCGGTGCTGGGCTGGTGTGCGGTCACGGCCAACATCCATCCGTACGCGCTGCTGCTGTTTCTGCTAATTTTCGTCTGGACGCCGCCGCATTTCTGGGCGTACGCGATCGCCAAGAAAGAGGACTACGCGAAAGTGAATATCCCGATGCTGCCGGTGACGCATGGCGTCGAGATCACCCAATTGCACATTCTCCTGTACACCATCCTGCTGGTCCTGGTCAGCCTGATGCCTTACTTGACGGGCATGTCTGGGCCGATCTATCTGGCAGCCGCGGTTCTGCTGGGAGGCGGTTTCCTGTTCCATGCCGTTCGTTTGAAGCGCAACGCGACGCCCCAAGTGGCGATGAAGGCGTTCGGATTCTCACTGTTCTACCTGGTGGGCATCTTCTCGGCGCTGCTGATCGATCACTACGTTCCCCCAGACCTGTTTTAAAGGAGAAAGCCCCTTCTGCCGATGCACTCTGGCGGGAGCCGGGCACGACGTTCTTCCGACCCTACAGCGGGCAGCGGCTTTTCCAGGTTTTTCCTCGCCACTCCCGAAAAATCGCGCCCCTCCGTCTCCGCGGCGGTTCGCGAACCATCCGGCAGCCGCTCGGTCTACGTTGTGAATCGTGTGACCGCGCTGCCTGCGGCAACTGCTGCCGAAGCTCCCTACAACCATGAACCCTTTCCTATTCAAGTCGCATCCTCTGCTGCATGCCACCATCGGCTTACTGACTGGCGCGGAGGCATTCAGCTTCCGGCAAATCATCACCCTGGCTGCAACGTACTTGGCGCTGAATGTCCCGCTGGCAGTTCTCTTGGCACGCCGGGTCGTGAAGGCCGTGCATGTCAGGCTCCGCTTTCGTGCGGCCTACCTGCTGGCACTGCCGGCGACCGTGCTGTACCTACCGATCGGACTGACCCTGCTGAGCGATGTGGTTCATCACACGTTTTTGCTGGATCACCGGTTCCTGTTCCTCTTCGCGCTGTTGGTGGCGACCGTGCTGATCGCCGCGCTGTTCGGCATCGCGCTGCACTACCGGAATGGCGATCCCGTCGGTTCCGAGACGGGGCTGATCCTGGCACTGACGATTTTCCTGGCGTGTATCCCGTACGGTCTCGTCCTGTTGGGCTTGGACCGCCTGTTTCAAATCTTTCCGGCAACGTAGGCCGTTGGCCACGGCATCCCTTCAGCCACCCCTGGCATCCGACCGGGCAGGGACCGATCAATCTGAGAAACAGCACTGCTGTCGAAAAAGAGCGGGGGTGGTATAGGGTTGCCTGCTGGGCGCGGGGCCTCCCTATATCACTGCGCCGCGGCGTCAAGCCGACATGACCGCGCGCTTCCCCTCTTCGATGCTGACGGCAAACATGCGCTGATCGTTCGTCAAAGACGGCCGATCGCGATGGGTGCGGCGTTTTTGGCCAGGGTCTTGGTCAGTCGCTGTTCCACGTCCGCAGCAGCGCTCTCATTGCCCTGTTTGCGATAGATCTCGGCCAATCCCCATAGCGCCCAGGCGTCGTTGGGCGATTCTCGCAGCGCGGCGTTCAGTTCCCGTTCGGCTCCCGCCGGATCCCCGGCCAGAAACCGCAGCGCGCCCAGTGAACGGCGGACGGGGTAATACCAGTAGGGCGGTTCCATGTACGGCAGTTGCTGTTGAAGATCGGCGGCCGTCTGCAGCGCCGCGATGGCGCTCTTCAGATTGCCTTCGGCCTGGGCGATTCGCGCGGTCAACACCTCCTGCGCGATCCGCACGACGCCCGGCGCCGGAACGCCGGCCGCCGTCAGCGGGGAGAAATCGGCACTCCGCGCGATCTCGCCCAAGGCTTCGAGTTCAGACGCTGCCTCTCGTGCCGCACCGTGCGTCGCCGCCGCGACGCCGCGCGCATACCGCCAAAGGGCCTGGACGTAGGAAAATTCCGACCCCGGGTCAGTCAGCTTGAAGACCGTTTCCGGTGAGCTGAACTGAGCATGGGCAAGATACGGCGCCGCTTTGATGGGCTGCGTCCAGGCCAGGGTGCGCACCATATCATCCGAGATCAGCGCACCCAGCTTGTCCGCTGCCGCAAGGGCTGTCCGGCCGTCTCCGGCCATCTGTGCCGCGGCCATCAGGAAGTGCACATTGTGCGGGTAATAGCCTTGC
>JALORT010000130.1 GCA_025458755.1 Methylotetracoccus sp. | reverse complement strand
ACGCTCCACCCCCGCGTTTCGCAGCGCTTCGCCGATATCGCCGGCCGCATCGGCGGCTTGCCACCGTTCGGCGGATACCGCGAGCGGCGGCCCGCTGCCGGGCGACACCCCGAGGGTCCATACCTCCGCACCCTGCCGATAAAGCTTGGCGGCGACCTGGTCGGCGAAGTACCCGTCGCCGTAAATCAGCCAGGGCCCTCCGGGCGGCTCGGTTTCCGGTTCCAGCGTCGTGCCCGGTAACCCGGTGAGCCACGCCATCAACTGATACGATCCGGGCGATTGGATTGCCACGGACAGATAGTCGGCGAATTGTTGATGCGGATTGATGATCCTATCCACGCCGAACAAGCGCATTTCCGACGCCGGGGCGGGACTCTCGGCACGGCAGATCAGCGTCAGATCCGGGCGCAGCAGCCGCACGGCTGCCGCCACCGCCACGTTTGCCCGCTCCTCCCCGGTCAACGCCAACACCGCGGCGCACTGTCGATGCTTGACTCCGGCGAGCATCAGGGTTTCGGGATCTCTCGCATCCGCCGCAAGCGCCGGCGTGTCCGACCGATAGTCCGCCGCTTCCAGCTCGGCCAAACGCTGCTCATCGGCATCGAGGACCACGAAACGCCTACCCATCCCGTCGAAGGCACGGCAGAGCAGCCTGCCGCTCTCGCCGTAACCGCAGACCAGATAGAAGGGCTCCGACAGGCGGCGCACCTGATGTTTGAACCGCTGTTCCGCAATCGCCTGCAGGAACCACCGATCCTGGAACAATGCCAGCAGCTTGACGAAGGCATAGCTCCAGGCAACGACCGTCAGATAAATGCAGAACGTCACCCACAGGCGCTGCGCCGGCGTAAACGAGTACGGGATCTCGCCGAAACCGATCGTGGTGGCGGTGTAGCTGATGAAATACAACGCATGGAGGAAATCCATCCTAACCGGGTGCCCCGCCGCATCCTCGCCGGGAATGACCACCAGCCCGGTGATGGAAACGGTCCAGACCACGGTCACCGCAAGGAGCGGCGCCCGCATGCGCCGCAAAACGAGGAATAGTGACGACTGCACGCGCAGAGCTCAGCGTCGCAGGATCACCGTCTCGGAAATCAGCAGGATGACCGAGACAATGTTCGCCACCAGTGCCCCACCCGAGAGAGAAACGACGGAAATCGCCACCCGCGGGCTGAATCCGACCTGCTCCACATGCACCGCGATGGCCCAGATCAGCGCTGCCGCGCCTAGCTGCAAATCCGCCACCAGGCTGGTCGACAGATGGATCGCGCCGATCTGGGTCCGGTCGCCGAGTTTCAGAATCGTCGCGACCAGGTTGACGACGATGGTCGCGAATAGCATGTAGACGTCATGATGCCGGGGCTCATCGATGTCGCCGATGAAGAACCCGAAATTCAGCGTCGCCGCCAACACGATGAAAAAACCGAAGATGACTTTCTCGAGATTCACGCGTACACCTCGAAAATGCAGGGGTGTGAGCCGGTCCGCGGGCCAGGATCGGGCCGGCCGCGCCATTTTGCCGGCAAAGCGCGAAACAAGCCACCGCAACCGCGTGCCGCCGGCCGGCGATCAGGCCGGAAAGCGCGTTTGATATACTGTGCGGCATTCCTCTGAAACCGCCGCCACTTGACCCGCCAAAGCCGCCTGCTGAAGACCGAACCGTCGTTTCACGCTCCGGCGGCGAAGCTTGAAACGCTGGCGGGGTCGCGACTGTTGTCCTGGCTGAGCGAGAAGGGGTCGTTGACCCGCCGGCTGCGCACGCTGACCGGCCCCGAGTTTCGCGTCGCCGTGCTGCGCGAGGACTGGGCCAAGCCGTTTCCGGGCGAAGCGCGGCTGCTGGATCTTCGCACCGCACGCAGCGCACGCGTGCGGGAGGTCATGCTGATGGCCGGCGACCGCCCGCTGGTGCTGGCGCGCAGCATCATCCCGCAGCGCACGCTGTGCGGCCGTCATTCCCCGCTGGCACGCCTCGGCACGCGCCCCTTGGGCGAATGGCTGTTCGCGCATCCGGCCCTGCGGCGGCTGTCGTTGGAATTCGCCCGGGTCCAGCCGGAATCCTGGTCCGCCGATCTCGGGGCCACGCGCGGCATCGCCGTACCGGTCTGGGGTCGGCGGTCCCATTACCGAGTCGCGCGCCACCCGCTGCTGGTCTGCGAATTTTTTCTGCCCGCACTGTTGAGTCTGGAACGCGATGTCCTCAGCCGCCCCCCGGTCTGAACCCGCCAAGCCATGGGAACGATGCCGCACCTACTGGCGGCTGATGCGCTTCGACCGGCCGATCGGCACCCTGCTGCTGCTGTGGCCGGCACTGTGGGCGTTGTGGATCGCCGGGGAAGGCAAGCCGGACCCGCTGGTGCTCGGCGTGATCGTGCTCGGTGTGGTGCTGATGCGCGCGGCCGGTTGCGTGATCAACGACTATGCTGACCGCGAGTTCGATCCGCACGTCGAGCGCACCAAAACGCGGCCACTGGCCGCGGGTCTGGTGTCCCCGCACGAAGCCCTGCTACTGTTCGTATTGCTGTGTCTGTTGGCGTTCCGCGCGGTGTTGCTGCTGAACCCGCTGACCATCGCGTTAGCGATTCCCGGGGCTTTGCTCGCCGCCAGTTACCCGTTCATGAAGCGCTATACCTATCTGCCGCAGGCTTATCTGGGCCTCGCGTTCGGCTGGGCGGTGCCGATGAGCTTCGCCGCCCAGATCAACACCATGCCGTGGATCGCCTGGGAGCTGTATCTGGCGACCATCCTGTGGGCGCTGATCTACGACACCATGTACGCGATGGTCGACCGCGACGACGACTGGAAAATCGGCGTCAAGTCGACGGCCATTCTGTTCGGGGACCTGGACCGTATCCTGATCGCCATGCTGCAGGTCTTCATGCTGCTGATCCTGTTCGGGATCGGCCGGCAAATCGGGCTGGGGCCGGCTTATTGGATCGGTTTGTCATCCGCCGCCGCGCTCGCGATTTTCCAGCAAGTCCTGATCCGGCGGCGAAGCAAAGCCGACTGCCTGCGCGCTTTTCTGAATAACCAATGGGTCGGCGCAGCCATTTTCGCCGGCCTGGCGCTGGACCACGCGTGGCGTTGAGCCGCGCCGCGGGTCCTATACTTCCGTCCGGCCGATGCGCAGAAGCACTGCGGCGGTGGTGAGCGGAGCTCCGGCGGGATTCATTCGGCACATCGCATCGCATGAGAGTCCCCTGGGGGGACGGAGGAACGGCGGGGGCTCCATGAAGGCCCGGCCAGCGCCACGGACCGCGCGATCGTCCACCGCGATGTACCGAAACCTCCTGAACCGGGAGCTTCGTCGAAGGTCTGTGGAAGACAAGAGCGCTGCGGCGGACCTTTGGGGCACCTGATCCATGAGTGATGACGCTGTTTCCGAGTCACTGCGCCAGGCCGCGGAACACTTGCTGCGCGATGCGGGCAAGGCGCCGCCTTCGCTGTTTGATCCGCGCACATTTCACGGACGGCTGCTCAGGAAGGCCATCATCGACGATTCGCTGCGGACGGCGCTGTTCCAGATGGTCGATGTGCTGCCGACGCTGGATGAACCGGCGAGCATCGCCGGGCATTTTCACGATTACCTTGGACCAGACGCCCGACGCTTGGGCGGCGCTTGGGGGCTCCTGCTCCGCCTCGGCGGCAAAACGGTCTCGGCCCCCGCCGTGCGCCGCGGTGTAGAGTGGCTGGCACGCCGCTTCGTCGCCGAAGAATCCGGCCCAGGGCTGGCCCGGGCACTCCGCCAGCTTGCACGTATTCCCGCGGCAGTGACCGTCGATGCGGTCGGAGAGGCGGTCCTGAGCGAAGCCGAGGCGGATGTGTACGCCGCGCGTTACCTTGCCGTGCTGAACGCCTTGGCCGATGCCGGAACCCGGCTGCGGGGTCAGCCCGCCGTCCATGTTTCGATCAAACTGTCGGCGTTGACGGCGGATTTCGACGCCTTGGCCGAAGATGCGGCCCGGCGCCGCGTCATCGACCGTATCGGGCCCATCGTGGCACGGGTGCGCGCGTTGGGCGGCGGCATCACGATCGACATGGAGCAGTATGAACACAAGCCACTGATCCTCCGCCTGTTCCAAACCGTGGTGGAAGCGTTTCCCGACCCGGACTGGCTGCCGGGCATCGCCCTGCAGGCCTATCTCCCGGACACCACGGAAGACCTCCTGACACTGATCGGGTGGGCACGGAAAATCCGGCGGCGCATCGCGGTTCGGCTCGTCAAAGGGGCGTATTGGGACACCGAGGTCGCGCTGGCGATACAGCGCGGTTGGCCCGTCCCGGTCTACCGGGACAAGGCGGCGACCGATGCGCAGTTTGAGCGGCTGACCGACCTTATGTTCGACCACATCGATAGCGTGCAACCCGCCGTCGCCACGCACAATCTGCGCAGCCTCGCCTACGCCCGAGTCGCCGCGCTGCGTCGGGGACTGCGGCCTGCACAGTGGGAAGTGCAGATGCTGTATGGCATGGCGGAGTCTTTGCGCCACGCCGTGGTACGGCAAGGCCTGAACTTGCGGGTTTACCTGCCGGTGGGCGAGCTGATTCCAGGCATTGCGTACCTGATCCGGCGGCTGATGGAGAACACTGCCGACACGTCGATCTTGCGTCAAACCTATGTCGAGGGCGCCAGCCTGGATCAGCTGTTGGCCCCTCCCCGCGCCGTGATCCCGCAGGCGGCGCCCGAACCGCCGTTCATGAATCTGCCGCTGCGAGATTTCAGCCGGCAGCCGGTGCGTGACGCCTTCCAACACGCGTTGCACGCCGTTCGGGCACGGCTGGGCGCGATCGTTCCGCTGGCCATCGAGGGCGCTTCGGCGGAGGGTTCCGGCTTGCTCGGCTCGGTGAACCCGGCCATGCCCTCGGAATTGCTCGGGCAAGTTGCTGTGGCCGATGCAAGCCACGGCGAACAGGCGGTTCGCAACGCGCTGCAGGCTTTTGCGTCGTGGCGGGAGACCCCGGTCGAGGCACGGGTGGCCCTCTGCCGGAAAGCAGCGGCCTTGATCGAAGCGCAGCGCGATGAACTGGCGGCGCTGGAGGTCCTGGAAGTCGGCAAGAACTGGCGTGAAGCGGATGCCGATGTCGCCGAAGCGGCGGATTATTTCCGTTACTACGCTCTGCAGATGGAAGCGCTGGCCGATTGGCGCCCCACGGTCTCTTTTCCCGGCGAAACCAACCATCTGTGCTACGAGCCGCGCGGCGTGGCCGTGATCATTGCACCATGGAATTTTCCGCTGGCGATTCTGAGCGGGATGACCGCCGCGGCCTTGGTGGCCGGCAATGTCGTGCTGATGAAACCGGCCTCTCCCGCGGTGTTAGTCGCTTGCCGGTTGCAGTCCGTGCTGCGCGAGGCCGGCTTCCCGCCGGGTGTCTGCCAACTGCTGCCGGGCAACGGCGAGACCCTCGGCCGTCACCTGGTCGCCCACCCGAAGGTTCATCTGGTTGCCTTCACCGGCTCGCGCTCGGTAGGTCTGGAAATTCTGCGCACCGCGCACGAACCGGTTGCTGGCCAGACCCATGTCAAACAGGTCGTCTGTGAAATGGGAGGAAAGAATGCCGTCATCGTCGATGACGATGCCGATTTGGACGATGCGGTGCAGCACATCCTGTTTTCGGCGTTCGGCTACCAGGGACAAAAGTGTTCGGCCGCTTCGCGGGTGATTGCCGTGGCCAAGGTACACGACCGCGTGGCCGAGCGGCTTGCGGCGGCTCTGGACGGCCACGCATACGGGCCGCCGGAGCATCCCGCCTTTCGATTCGGACCGCTGATAAGCCGGAACGCGCAGCAGAAAATCAGGGATTATGTGGAGATCGGCCGGCGGGAAGGCCGGCTGTACTATCTGGGGCGGGTGCCCGATGAGGGCTACTATCATCCCCCGGTCATTTTCACTGGAATCGAATCCCGTCACCGCCTGGCGCGGGAGGAAATCTTCGGCCCGGTACTCGCGATGTTGCATGTTCCGGATTTTGCATCGGCCGTCACTTTGGCGCTCGACAGTGACTACGCCCTGACCGGCGGCGTGTTTTCGCGCCGACCCACGCATCTGGCGCTCGCCAGAGAGCGCTTTCGGGTCGGCAATTTGTACCTGAACCGCGGCATCACCGGCGCTCGGGTCGGCGTCCAACCGTTCGGGGGGACGAGACTGTCCGGTACCGGCGTTCAGGCGGGTGGTCCCGACTATCTGAAACAGTTCCTATGGACGCGCGTGGTCAGCGAAAACACGCTGCGGCACGGCTTCGTCCCGCCGGTCTCGAATTGACGCGCGACCAGATGGCGGCCGAGGACCCAAGCGGTCGAGCAATTCGGCGCCCTGCAATAGATTCGCCGCACCGCCGCAGCGAATGCACTGTAGACGCCAACTTTCTCGGCGCCACGAAGGGTCGGTTCCGGACGGACGGACGCTCCGGTCGCATCAGCAGTGCGTGAATGTGTCGACTTCTAAGG
>JALORT010000129.1 GCA_025458755.1 Methylotetracoccus sp. | reverse complement strand
AAGAACCAGGCCTGGCGGTGATCTTCGTCGATCGCGAGTTTCGCTCGTTTGACCGCCTCCAACTCCCTCTCCAGGTGGATGACGCTCTCCTGAAGATTGTCGCGCTCACTCTGAATCTGCAGGATGTTCGCCGACGCCTGGCGGATCGTCAACAGTTCGGTGTTCAAGCGCCGCAGTTCGGTGCTCAGTGATTCCGCGGTCTTCTCCGCCGCACTCTTGCCCTCCTTCAATGCGGTCAGTTCGGCCTTCAGGGCTTTGTTTTCCTCTGCCAGCGCCGCGCTTTCGGCCTGGGGCGGATTGTTTGTCGTCCGGCCGGTCGATGCTCCGCCCGAGGCGCGCGTTCCGGTCGGCGGGTTGGCCTGCGCGCCCAGCGCGACAAACAAAGCCAGGCCAAGAAGGAGTGTTCTTACCGAGCCTAGTCGTGCGCCGGAGGCGCTTCCTGCGGTGTTCATGCCGAGTGTATCAGAGTTGAAAGCGACCGAGACCTTGGACGCCGGAATCGGGTGTTCAGCGGAGCAGCAACAACTCGAGCAATGCCTTCTGAGCGTGCAGCCTGTTCTCCGCTTCATCCCATACGAGACTTTGCGGGCCTTCGAGTACCTCGGCCACGACTTCTTCGCCGCGGTGGGCCGGCAGGCAGTGCATGAACACTGCATCGGGTTTGGCCACGTCCATCACACTGCAGTCGACGCAGTAACCGCGGAAGGCTTCGGCCCTGGCGTGTCGTTCCTCTTCCTGACCCATGCTCGCCCATACGTCGGTGACCACCAGATCCGCGTCCCGGGCAGCGCGGTAGGGATCGCGCAAGACCTCGACCTGGGCCCCCGCCTCGGCGATCAAGTTCGGTTCCGGAGCGTAACTCGGTGGACAGGCGATACGCAGTTTGAAATCCAGTAATTGCGCGGCGTGCACGTAGGTCTGACACATATTGTTGCCGTCCCCGATCCAGGCCACCGTACGTCCGCCGATATCCCCGCGGGCTTCGAAATAGGTCTGCATATCCGCCAGCAATTGGCAAGGGTGGAATCGGTCGGTCAGACCATTGATCACCGGTACGCGTGAGTGGCGTGCGAAGATCTCCACGGTTTCATGGTGATGGGTCCGCAACATGATGCAGTCCAACATTCGCGACAACACCCGGGCGCTGTCTTCGATCGGCTCACCCCGCCCCAGTTGGGTATCCCGGGGTGACAGAAAAATGGCGCTGCCGCCGAACTGGATCATCGCGGTTTCGAACGATACCCGCGTCCGTGTCGAGGATTTCTCGAAAATCATCCCCAGCACTTTGTTCTTGAGCGGTTCCGAGCCTGGCTGGAGCCGTTTCAGCTCGCCGGCGCGCCGGATCAGGTTTCGAAACTCGGTTCCGGACAGGTCGAGCAGGGTGACAAAATGGCGTGGCGAAGACATCGATGGGGCCTGTGGCTAGGCAGTGATTTTAAAGTAACCGATGATGAGCTTGCTGAGTTCCTTAACCAGCAGGCGGGCCTGATCATCCGTCAGAATCAACGGCGGAAGCAGGCGAATCACGCGGTCCGCGGTGACATTGATCAGGATCCCTCGCTCGAGCGCCAGTTTAACCAGGTCGCCGCAAGGCTGATCCAATTCGATGCCGATCATCAGCCCTTTGCCACGGATGTCGAGGACGTGGGGTTGTCCTTCGAGGTTGGATCTGAAACCTTCCAGGATTTGTTCGCCCAGCGCCGGCACGCGTTCGATGATCGCTTCCCGGGCCAGAGTTTTAATGACGGCCAAGGCGGCGCTGCAGGCCAGCGGGTTGCCGCCGAAGGTCGATCCATGCTGACCGGCGGTTAGCATTTCGGCGGCAGTCCCTAGTGCGAGACAGGCACCAATCGGCACACCGTTACCCAAGGCTTTCGCCAGTGTTACGACGTCGGGGCGGATGAAGGTGTGCTGGAAGGCAAGAAACTTGCCGGTACGGCCCACCCCCGTCTGTACTTCATCCAGCATCAACAACCAGTTACGCTGGTCGCAGACACGACGCAAATGAAGCAGATAATCCTCTGCGGGAACGCGCACGCCGCCTTCGCCCTGAATGGGTTCGACCCAGACGGCGGCGACATTTTTGTCGGCGACCGCCTCGATCGCACGGACGTCGTCATAGGGGACCCGGATGAATCCTCCGACCAGCGGTTCGAATCCCTCCTGTACCTTCCTGCTGCCGGTGGCGCTCAATGTGGCAAGCGTTCGCCCGTGAAAAGCGCCTTCGGTTACGATAATGGCGGGTTGATCAATGCCGAGGTAGTGGCCGTAGCGGCGGGCGATCTTGATCGCCGCTTCGTTCGCCTCGGCGCCTGAATTGCAGAAGAAGGCGTTGTCCATGCCGCTCAGACGGCACAGCTCCTGAGCCAATTCTTCCTGCTTTTCGATACGATACAAGTTGGAGGTATGAATCAGCTTGCCCGCCTGTTCGGCGACGGCGGCAAACACCGCGGGATGCGCGTGTCCAAGGCCGCAGACCGCGATTCCGGCAATGGCATCCAGGTAGCGCCTGTCCTGCTTGTCCCAGAGCCACGCTCCTTCGCCACGCTCGAACATCACGGGAAGCCTGGCATAGGTCGGCATCACCTGACTGGCCATGACCTGATCACCTCTGAAAAGCAAAAGGCAGTCGGAAGACTGCCCTCGAATTAAAGCCGCTATGATAGCAGAAGGCGCGGCGGCTACCAATTCAGCCGCAGCGGTTGCAGTGGCTCTCGAACGACACGCGTCGCGCGTTGACCCTCAGCCGCGAGGGCCTGCCAGTCTCTTCCCTTTCGCCCAGCTGCCGTCCCACTGATGCAGCAGCAAGGCGCCCATCACCAGGCTGGTGCCCGTGAGGATGCGTGCGGTGAGCGGTTCATGGTTGATCCAGTGACCCAACAGCAGTGCAAGAATCGGCGAAACGAGAGAAATCAGCGACAGGGCAGTCGCGGTCAGTCTTCGCAACAAAAAGAAATACAGTGAGAAACCGAGGGTGGTCGCCACGACGCCTAGGTAAACGATCGCTAGGAGGTTTTGCGTCGAGAGTGCGGCTGGCCAGTGATTGTCCGCCAACCCCCAGGTCGCAAGGTAAGCGGGCATCGCCACCACCAGCGAACCTCCGAGCTGCGAAAGGGCCGGAAGCCCGGCATCGATGCGTTTGATCCAAACGGCGCTTCCGCATTGCAGCAAGGTCGAGACAAAAACCCCCGTGACGCCGGCGGTGGCGCTGCCACCGAATTCCCGCGCCGAGCCGAACATCTGCAGTAATCCGGCAATGCCCAACGCAAACGCGAGAAGGCGACGAAAGCCGAGAGCGCGTTCGCCCAGCCACGCCGCGGCCATCAATGCGGTCAGTAGCGGTGAGAGACCGAACACCACCGAAATCCAGCCGGAGGGGATGAACTGCGACGACCAGTAGACGGCCACCATGGCACCGAAGATTTGAACGGCGCCAGCCAGATAACTCAGCACCGCTTTGCGGTGCATGGGTAAATTGTGGCGTGTCAGCGGGAGGAGGGCCAGCACACACAGGGTGCCGATTGCCATGCGGCCGGTGACGCCAAACAGGAAGCCAGGGCCTTCTCCGCTCCACTTGATGGCGAGCGGTGTGGTGCCCCAGAGCACGACGACGGCAGTGTAGGCGGCGGCTATGCGCATCGGAGGGTCCAAAGAACGAGGGGAATTCCTGCTGTTTACCTCGATAGACTCGACCGTGCCGACGGCAGTTTCCTTGTCGTATCGCAGCGGTGTTTGCTTTCGCTCCGGCCAGCAACAAAGTCACCATGCGAGTTGCCGCCGGTGCGTCGGCCGTCACCTCGCCTTGCCCCGTCAACCACGATGTCCCCGGAGGCGACAGAGATGCGCGAGATGGGACGCGTGTCGGCGCCGGAGTGGCCGACGCGAGTGCGGGGGCGGGGTCCACTCGCCCAGGATGATGACTTCGAATCGTTTCGGGGCGACGTGCGTCTCTGCACGCGCACCTTTATCGCACCGTGAGCTGAGCGCACACAGTCAAGGTTGACCCTGTGGATTTTCGTCCGCCCGGCACACCATTGTGCCGGGCCTTTATGCACAACCCTCCTGAGGGCTTCAGGGAAGGAAATAGAAGGCCAATGCGAGAATCAGGTAGACGGCCAGGAGTTGCACCCCCTCCATCCAGTGTGACTCGCCGTCCATCGCGATCAGCACCACCACCCAGACGGAAAGCGCGACGGCAACGGTTTCGAATGTGGTGAAGACCAAGTCCATCGGCTGGCCAATCAGATAGCCGACAAAGACCAGAAATGGCGCGACGAACAGCGCAATCTGTATGCTGGAGCCAATGGCGATGTTGATCGCGAGATCCATGTGATTTTTCGCCGCCATCAGCACCGCGGTGCTGTGTTCTGCGGCGTTGCCGATGATCGCGACCAGAATGACCCCAATGAACACGTCCGTCATCCCCAGCGCATGGGCGGTGTGTTCGACGGCTCCCACCAGAAATTCACTCATGATGGCAACGATCGTGGTCGCGATTAGCAACACGGCGACTGATTTTTGCTGCGTCCAGGTCTCGACGCCGAGTGCCGCGTCCGTCTGCTCAGAGGCTTCGAAAACATACAGATGCTTGTGAGTTCGCAGCGTGAAAATCAGGCTCAGCACGTAGGTGACGAAAAGGACCAGCGCGATTTCTAAACTCAGCTCCTTCTCGTGGGGGTCGGGCTGTCCGGATACCACCATGTGGAATATCGTCGGCACGACGAGGCCGACGGTGCTCAGCGCCAGCAGCGTGACCCCCAGGCTGGCTGCGGTCCGGTTGAAATATTGGGTCTGATGTTTCAGTCCGCCGACCACGACGCTGGCACCGAGAACCAGCAGCGCATTGCCGATGATCGACCCGGTGATCGATGCCTTCACCACGTCGATCAGGCCTGCCTGCAATGCAATCAGGCCGATAATCAGTTCCGCCGCGTTGCCGAAGGTAGCGTTCAGTAGTCCCCCCCAACCGGCTCCCAAGTGCTCCGAGAGGTGCTCGGTCGCCTTGCCCATCAAGCCCGCCAACGGAATGATTGCCAATCCCGACGTGGCGAACACCCACTCCGGGGCGGCGGCGGTCAGCTTGAGCACGGCAGCGACAGGTACAAAAATCAGCAGCACAGACAAGGGCTCGACTTGAAACGGTCCGACTTGCATGCCCCACACTCACTGACTGGATTTATTTATGGAACCTTACGTTTGGCGCGGAAGCCTACCACAAAAGGATCGCTCGCGACGCCTCATGGGGCCGCCGGAACGCGAATGCAGAAAACACGCAGAGGGGCAGGGTGGGAGGATGCCGGCCAGGGGAAGGGTCCCAAGCCGGCTGCGCTCACGCGGAGGGGGTGGAATCAGGTGCCGGTCAATGGAAAGCCGCGCCTCAAGCGGCGTAGGCGGCGTTGATGTGACTGATCTTGCCGGTCTGCGTCATGCGGTAGAATTTACGCAGTTCCGTCATCATCTCGGAGTTGCGGTTCTTCTTCAGGAATTGATGCTCCAACTGAAAACAGAAGCGCCCGGCGTAGTGGCTGGCGTCCGCATAACGCGACCGCTCTTCGCCGTCGAGAGCGTGGTCGAAGCTCGGAGAATCGAATAGGCACCGCCACAACTGGGCTGGCGGCAGGTCGCGGCGCTGCTTTGCGAACAGCGAGCTGGCCAGAACATACTTGTCCACTTCCGCCTGCATCTCCAGTTCCAGTAAGGTGACGCCCCGATCGAATCCGGCGTTCCAACTGACGTATAGGAAATGGCTCACGCCTTCCAGCGCGAGCAGAAAGTCCTCGAGATTGTCGCCATGCAGGGCATCGAGCGGACAATCCTCGGCCAGTCGTTCCAGAATTGCCGCATCGAGGTAGAGCGACAGGTGGACTTCGTCACCTTGCTGCGCAAGCAGCAGCTTCTCGCGGTTTTCTCGAGGGTTGGCGCTGGCATCCAGGCGCCGGGCCAACTCGGGATCGGTGATGACGAAGTCCTCCACCGCATAATCCACCGAGATGCGGTATAACCCCTCCAACATCTGCTGCACGACATTGAGTTTCATCGTGCCTCCTTCAGTTCTGGAAACGGCTGGCTGGACTCTGAATCGGTTCGATCCCGAGCTTCCGGAGACGCTCGGCCGCTCGCCGGCTGCCGGTCCGCAGCCAGATTTCATAAAGACGCATGATGTCGGTCTGTGAACTCAAACCCGACTGCTCGCTGACTTCCGCGAGCACGTCGACGAACCGCGGAAACTTGTCCGAAAGCTCACCGAAAATCGCGCAAAAGGCCCGACCTCGCACGGTGCCGCGGCTGATATCGCTGAGATGAGCGTAGGCGCTGCCGCCCATGGCCATGTAGTAATCTACGTTTCCGATTCAGACTGGAAGAGAACAGGCCCGAGATCAACAGCGCGATATCGCCGAGCCGCTTAAGGGCCGTATGCCGTTCCTCCGCGGACTGAGCCTCCACGGCCTCGGCATAAATCAGTGCCAGCGGTTTGAGATCTACGCCTTCCGCCGTCTGGGAAAACAGATTCTCCGCGTGGGTGTAGTGGGCCAGAAGATTGACCACGTAGTAGACGGTATCTTCGGTGGCCTCGACTTTCTGATGGGTCAAGGCGGAATGGATCGAGTCCCTGAAGTGTTCCCTGACATTCACGTCGGTAACCAAAGCTCCACCGGCACGATTGGATGCAATCATTACAGCCTCCTGTGGGTTTCGTTCAGGAAAACCTTCCTGGCGTGTCGCCCTTTAAGGCTGGCCCGTCTTGAGCCCTCGATCTCGAGTATAGCATTCACAATTTCGCAAAAAAGCCCTGAATTGTCCTCGGCGGACGTAAATGCTCTCTTGCACGCGCGCGGATCTACTTTGATTCAGGCATTTGATAATATTACGTTGTTAACCATTCCACCCGCCAGCTCCCGGTCCCTTCTGAAGCCAGCACCGCCAGCAACCACGGCAGCAATTCCTTCAATTCATCGTCGATGCGCCACGGCGGATTGATCAACAGCATGCCGCTGCCTTTTAGTGCCTTCGTCGTGGCATCCGGGAGAATGCAGAGCTCGGCCAGGAGAATCTTCGGGATTCCGGCGTTTTCGAATCGTCGGTAAAGACGCTCCGTGACAGGCCGTTCCTGGATCGGGTGCCAAATCGCGAAGATTCCGGTCGGCCATTTTGCCCGAGCCAATGCCAGTGAATCGAACAGTCTTGTGCGTTCGTCCTTGATCTCGAACGCGGGATCGCACAGCACCAGACCGCGGCGCTCGACGGGGGGCAGCAAGGCATTCAGCGCGGCGTAACCGTCCCGGTGATAGACGGTGACTTGCCGGTCTCTCGCGAACAGGCTCCGCAGCAGGACAATCTCGGTGCTGTGGAGTTCGCAAAGGGCCATGGTATCCCCGGGTCTCAGCAGTCGACGGGCGATCAACGGCGAACCGGGATACCAGCGCAGCCGATCCCCATCGTTCGCGGAACGCACCGCCGCCATATAGTCCTGAAGCAGCGTGGGGATATCCGGTCGTTCCCACAGCCGCACGATACCGGAACGAGACTCCGCATTCTTCAACGCAAGTTTATCGCGGAGGTCATAGCGGCCAGCCCCGGCGTGCGTTTCCAGGTAACGGAAGGGTTTGTCTTTTTTGCGCAGTGCCAGCAACAACAGGCTCAGGACGGCGTGCTTCAGCACATCGGCGAAATTTCCCGCGTGATAACCGTGGCGGTAGCTCAACATCGAGAACGCTTCACCTGCACCGGCTTGAGGTCGCTGCCGCTGGGTGGAGAGAGCCCACGCCAGGGCTGTTCTGGTGGGAGTACCGCATGAGGCTCAGGAGAGCCGTCGCGCCTTTGATGTCAGCGACAGGGTCGCGCCGTGCCATGCAGCAAGCGCCGCGGTCGCTGAAGGCGGTTGAGAGATCGTCGTGCGGCTGATGCGGGGATGTCTCAGGTGCAGCGCAAGTCGACGCCTGCTGCACGCAGGTACTCCGCTTCCAGTTCCAGATCGGCCGCGGTCAGAGGATGTTCGGCCAGCCATCCCTGTGGAAACTGGAGCGTGACTAACGCTTCAGTCATTTGCACCTGGAGTGGCGGCAGGTCGAGCAGGCGGCGGTTTCGGTTGAGCAGTATTCCGAGGCGCAGCAACATGGCAAGTCGCGGTCCCACGTCATCCCAAGGGTGAGCGAGATCCTTGAACAGCTTGCTCGGGAACTTGCGGCGGTGAGCGCGCACCAGCGTGGCGAGAAGCTTTTGGTCCTGCTGGGAAAATCCCGGCAAATCCGCATTTTCGACGATATAGGCGCTGTGTTTGTGGTACTGACTGTGGGCGATGTCGAGACCGATTTCGTGCAGCTCGCAGGCCCAGTCCAGCCATTGCCAGGCTGTTTCGCGATCTACGCGGGCCGTGTCCAATGCCTGTTCCGACAAGCTAGCTACGGTCTTCCTCACGCGTTCGGCATGTTCCCGATCCACATGATAGCGGTCGGCGATCGCGGTGACGGTGCGGCTGCGCACGTCGTCGTGTTGCAGACGGCCGATCAGATCGTAGAGCAGTCCTTCGCGCAGTGCACCGTCGGCGACGTGCATGACATCGATGCCGAGGTTCTTGAAGGTGGCATCCACGATGGCCAGACCGCCCGGGAAGACCTGCGCCCGCTCCGGGTTCAGCTCCGGCAGCGAGGAAAGCTTCGCTATTTCCCCGGCTGCCAGCGCCGCTTCCACTAGGCGTTCCAGCCCCTCGGCAGTTATACCGCCCTTGCTCCATCCCGCGGTGACGATGGTTTTCTGAATCGCGCGCAAGCTGCCTGATGCGCCGACGGCCTCTTCCCAGTGACCCTTCCGAAAGGCGACTTGGATCGGCTCCAGTTCCTGCTGGGCGGCGATGACAGCTTTCTTGAATCGCTTGGCCGTGATCTTGCCGCCCGGAAAGTATTTCAAGCTCATCGAAACACAGCCCATGTGCAGGCTTTCCTTGTGTAATGGCGTGCTGTCCACGCCGATGATGAACTCAGTGCTGCCGCCTCCGATATCCATCACGAGCCGACGCCTGCCATCTGCAGCCAAGCTGTGGGCGACGCCCTGGTAGATCAGTCGGGCTTCCTCCGCGCCGGAGACGATTTCGATCGGGTGGCCCAGGGCGTGCTCGGCGCGGTTCAGGAATTGTTTGGCGTTGCCAGCGACGCGGAACGTGTTGGTGCCGACCGCGCGCACGCTGCCGGGCGGCATGTCGCGCACCCGTTGGCCGAAGCGCTCGAGGCAGTCCAGCGCCCGAACCTGCGCTTCAGCAGTGAGGCAGCGCTGTGCATCGAGGCCCGCGCCGAGCCGCACCGGTTCTCTGAGCCGGTCTAGGATCGACAGGTTCCCGTTGCGCAGCCCTGCGACCAGCATGTGAAAGCTGTTCGAGCCGAGATCGACGGCGGCGACCATCTCCGGTGTGTTTGGCACGGAAGACCTCCTGCGGGTTGTGGATCGGGGGCATGCACGGGCATTCTGTTAGAATGCCGAGACACGGCCTGTCCCGGCGGAAGAGCCGACGAGGCGTCCAGTTCGCGGCCTTCGCACTTCAAGTTGCGCGTATTCTACTCAAAGCGAGATCAAAAAATACCCGCCATGTCGGCACTATCGTTGCGAGAACTCCGGAAGACCTACAAGAATGGTTTCGAGGCCTTGCAGGGTGTCGATCTGGCGGTGCCGGCCGGCGAATTTTTCGCGTTACTCGGTCCGAATGGCGCGGGCAAGTCGACGATGATCGGCATCATCTGCTCGCTGATTAACAAGACGTCCGGTGAGGTCCGAATTTTCGGACATGACTTGAGCCGCGAACGGGAGGCTGCAAAACGCCGGATCGGCCTGGTGCCGCAGGAAATCAATTTCAATCAGTTTGAGACCGTGTTCAACATCGTCGTCAACCAGGCGGGTTATTACGGCATCCGCCGCCGGGAAGCCATGGAGCGAGCGGAGCGCAGTCTGCGGCAAGTCAGTCTTTGGGACAAACGTCATACCGTGTCGCGCCAACTTTCCGGCGGCATGAAGCGGCGGCTGATGATTGCCAGGGCCCTGGTTCACGACCCGGGGCTGCTGATCCTCGACGAGCCGACGGCCGGTGTGGACGTCGAGATCCGTCACTCCATGTGGGAGTTTCTGCGCACCATCAACCGCCAGGGCACGACCGTTATTCTGACGACCCACTATCTTGAGGAGGCGGAGAGTCTCTGCCGTCACATCGCCATCATCGACCATGGCCGGATCGTGGTGAACAGCCGGATGCAGGAACTGTTGACCCAAGTGCAGACGCACCGCTATACCCTCGAGCTGAAGCAGCCTATCGATCAGACTCCTGTCGTCGACGGTTTCGTGATCGAACCGGTCGATGCGTGGACGCTCAGGGCCGAGCTACCTCCGGGGACCGGTATTCATCGACTGTTCAACGAACTCGGCGCGCAAGGCATCGAAATTCACGGTCTCCGGAATGCGTCGAACCGTCTGGAGCAGTACTTCATGCAGCTGGTCGACCACCGCAGGGATTCTACCCAGGAGGCTTGATCGCGTGCGTACCCAACGGATTGCGCTGCAGACCATCCTGTTCAAGGAGATTCATCGCTTCCTGCGCATATGGCCGCAAACCATCCTACCGGCGGCCGTGACCAATGGGCTCTATTTGCTGATCTTCGGTGCACTGATGGGGCGGCGGATCGGAACCATAGGCGGTGTTCCCTACCTGGACTACATCGTCCCCGGCATTACGCTGATGTCGGTGATTACGAATTCTTACAGCAACGTCGTGTCGTCATTCTATTCGACCAAGTTTCAGCGTCACATCGAGGAGCTGATCGTGGCGCCGGTTTCGGAAGGGGTGATTGTCGCCGGCTATGTCGGCGGCGGCATTGCACGCGGCGTATTGGTAGGCTGTGTCGTGACCGGTATCGCCGCCCTTTTCACTGATCTGCGCGTGGCACATTGGGAGGTCTTGGCGGGGATGGGGTTGTTGACCGCCGCGCTATTCTCGCTGGCCGGGTTTATCAACGCGGTGTTCGCAAACAGTTTCGACGCCATCTCGATTGTGCCGAATTTTGTGCTGACACCGCTGGTCTACCTCGGCGGCGTCTTCTACTCAATTGATCTGCTACCTGAGATCTGGCGCCGGGTTTCGCTCGCGAACCCCATCCTGCATATGGTCAATGCGTTTCGCTACGGGTTTCTCGGGATTTCCGATGTGCCTGTCGATCGGGCGTTTATGCTGATCGCGGGGATGACCGCCGCGCTGACGCTGTGGGCCTGGTGGCTGTTGCGCCGAGGCACTGGGATCAAGGCGTGAGCGAAGCGCGGTGCGCGCCGGAGTTCACCGGGCGAGCAGGTGGCCCACCATACCGCGTTCGGTGAGCAGTTCCCGTTCCGACAGCTGGATGCGGTCCCGGCTGAATTCATTGATTTCGAGTTCCCGGACGATCTGGTGCTCACCGTTCCCGATCCGAACTGGAAACGAGAAGACGATGCCCTCAGCGATGCCGTAACTGCCGTCACTGGGGATAGCCATGCTGGTCCAGTCGTCCGCCGGGGTGCCGAGCACCCAGTCCCGCATATGGTCAATCGCTGCATTCGCCGCGGAGGCCGCACTGGATTTGCCGCGCGCCTCAATGACTGCTGCTCCGCGCTTTTGCACCGTCGCGATGAATTCGTCGCGGTACCATTGGGGATCGAGCAATGCCATCGCCGGATGTCCGCGCACGAGTGCATGATGCAGGTCGGGGAATTGGGTCGTGGAGTGATTGCCCCAAATGGCAACCTTCTTGATCTCCGTGACCGGGCAGCCGCATTTGACCGCCAAGTGACTGACAGCCCGATTGTGATCGAGGCGTGTCATGGCGGAAAAAGCAGTCGGCGGCAAATCAGGGGCGTTGCTCAGTGCAATCAGCGCGTTGGTGTTGGCCGGATTGCCGACCACCAGTACTTTCACGGTTTGCTTGGCGTGATCGTTCAGCGCCCGGCCCTGCTCGGAAAAAATGCCGGCGTTGACCACCAGCAAATCCTGCCGCTCCATGCCCTGGGTTCTCGGGCGGGCGCCCACCAGAAATGCGAGGTCGGCTTCCTCGAACGCAACGCCGGGATCACTGGAGATGACCACGTCCTGCAACTGCGGCGAAGCGCAGTCGATCAATTCCATCAGCACACCGTTCAGCGCAC
>JALORT010000128.1 GCA_025458755.1 Methylotetracoccus sp. | reverse complement strand
GGTTACATCGAGTACGGCTACGCGATGGGTGCGAAGGTGCCGATGGCTAGCCTGCAGAACAAAGCCGGAACCTACGTCAAACCGGGCGGAGAAGGCGGTGTCGCGACTCTGGCCAGCGTTTCGTTTCCCGATAACCTGATTGCCTGGGCGCCGGACCCGGAAGGGGAGGCCTCCTATCCGATTGCGAGCTTCACCTGGCTGCTGTTCTATAAGCAGAATGGCGACCAGAAAAAGGCCGAGGTGCTGCGCGAGATGGTCGAATACGGTGTGACGGAGGGTCAGAAGATGAGCTCCAAAATGGGCTACATCCCGCTGCCGCAAAATGTCATCGAACTGGTGCGCGCCGCCGCGAAAAACATCCAGTAGGTTCGTCGATGATGGTCGTCAGGGTGCGGGGAAAAGCCCCTGCGGCAGCTCTCCCGCTCGCGAAATGCACGCCCCCCCCAATTAGGCCGATCTACCCATGAAGATGTTTGAAGCGGCGCAGTCGTCCGAGTCGGTTTCGGGTCCGCCGTCCCGCATCGACTATGTCGTCGATCGAACGTTCAGGGGCCTCGCCAAATTAGGCGCCTGGATGATCCTCGCCATCGTCGCCGCCTTGGTGCTCGAAGTGGGGCGCAAGGCGGTTCCGGCCATCACGGAGTATCACCTTGGCTTCCTGACGTCGACGACCTGGGATGCCAACAAAGACCAGTTCGGTATCCTGCCGGAAATCTGGGGTACCTTGTACAGCTCGCTGCTGGCGCTGATCATCGGCGGTTTTTTTGGCGTGATCATGGCGATCTTTCTGACGCAGGACTTCCTGCCGCCGCGATTGGCATCGATTTTCCGGACGATCGTCGAACTGCTCGCGGCGATTCCCAGCGTCGTTTACGGGTTGTGGGGGATCTTCGTCGTGATCCCGGCGATTCGGCCAGTCGCCGACTGGCTGCATGAGACGCTGGGGTGGCTTCCTTTCTTCGGTACCACGTTGAGCGGTCCCGGCATGCTGCCGGCGGCACTGGTGCTGGCCATTATGGTCCTACCGACGATCGCCGCCGTGTCGCAGGACGCGCTGCGGCTCGTGCCGTTCCGTATCAAAGAGGCCGCGTACGGTTTGGGCGCGACACGTTGGGAAGCGATTCTTAAAGTGATGCTACCCACCGCGTCGACCGGAATTTTCGGTGCCTTGGTGCTCGGCTTCGGCCGGGCGCTCGGCGAGACGATGGCGCTGGCCATGCTGGTTGGGAACTCGAATCAGATCAGCCTCTCGCTGTTCGCTCCGGCGAATACACTGGCTGCGTTGCTCGCACTGAACTTTCCCGAGGCCGGTGAAACCGAGGTCAAAGTGTTGATGTACGCCGCACTGGTGCTGATGCTGATCACCTTGGCAGTGAATGTGGCCGGGACGGCGATCATGACGATGACGACGCAGCAATGGGTTAAAAGGAAATGAATATGCGTGGACCTCTAGATTCCCCTCAGGGTGCTTGGCCACTGCCCAACTTGAAGCGGTCTCTCACCGAACCGCGTTCCCTGAATAGTACGCTCTTGAGCGGCCTCGCGTGGGCTTGTGCCGTGATCGCGAGCGTACCGTTGTTGTCGGTACTGTACATGCTGTTGGTGCGGGGCGGCAGCCGGCTCAGCCTCGAGCTGTTCACCGAGTTGCCTCCCGCCGGCTTCGAGGAAGGCGGCGGCTTCGGCAACGCGATCGTGGGCACCTTCGTCACTGTGGGTATCGGGGCGCTGATCAGTATCCCGTTCGGGATTATCGCGGCGGTTTTTTTGGCCGAGCTGGGCCCTGACAGCAAGCTGGCGGCTTGGGCGCGCTTCTGTGCGAAAACACTCACCGGTCTGCCGTCGATCCTGGCCGGGGTGTTCGCCTATGCGCTGGTGGTGCTGACCACGGGGACCTATTCAGCGCCCGCGGGGGGTGTGGCTTTGGCGCTGCTGATGCTGCCGACGGTCGTCCTGACGTCCGAAGAGGCCATGAAGATGGTCACTCAGAAAATGAAGGACGCCGCTTATGGCTTGGGCTGTACCCGTACTCAGGTGATCGTCAAGGTCGTGCTGCCGACGGCGATGCCCGGCATCCTGACCGGGGTGATGCTGGCCATTGCCCGCGCCGCCGGTGAAACCGCGCCCCTGCTGTTTACCGCGCTGTTCAGCAACTACTGGCTGGTGGAGGACGGGGAAGTGCACTTGATGGCGCCGATCGCGTCCTTGTCGGTGTTGATTTACAACTTTTCCGGTATGCCGTTCGAGAACCAAATCGAACTGGCCTGGGCGGCTTCCTTGGTGCTGGTGATGTTCGTGCTGATCTTTAATATCATCAGCCGCGCATTCGGCCAGAGCAAGGTTTAGCCACAGAGGTAGATAAACATGAACGCCTTACTCGCCGCTAGCGCCAATGCTGCCGGCTCGCCGCAGGACGCACCCCTAGTGGTCATCGACTGCAAGCTGGACCGGATTTTCTACGGGGATTTCCTCGCGGTTCGGGACAGCCACGTACCGATCGAGAAGGGGCGGATCACCGGCTTCATCGGTCCGTCGGGCTGCGGCAAGAGCACCGTGCTGCGCAGCCTGAACCGGATGAACGATCTGGTGCGCGGGTTCCGGTTCGATGGCCACGTGCGTTTCCATGGCCAGAACGTCTATGCGTCGGACGTCGATCCGGTGGTCGTTCGCCGCTACATCGGCATGGTTTTTCAGCAGCCGAACCCGTTCGCAATGAGCATTTATGACAATGTCGCTTTCGGTTTGCGGCTGAACCGGTTCAAAGGCGATATGGATGAAAAGGTGGAGCATGCCTTGCGCCGCGCGGCCTTGTGGGATGAGGTCAAAGACAAGCTGAAGAACAGCGGCCTCTCGCTGTCGGGCGGGCAGCAGCAGAGGCTTTGCATCGCGCGGGCGATCGCGACCGAACCGTCCGTGGTGTTGATGGATGAGCCGTGTTCGGCACTCGATCCAATCGCGACCCGCAAGATCGAAGAACTGATGCTGGAACTCAAGCAGAAATACACCATCGCGCTGGTGACACACAACATGCAGCAGGCAACGCGGGTTGCCGACCGAACCGCATTCTTTTCGGTGGATATCTCGAAAGGCGGCCGTACGGGCTACCTGGTGGAACTCGGCGACACGAAGCAAATCTTCGAGGACCCGAAGGAAGAGCTCACCAAGCAGTACATCAGCGGCGAGTTCAGTTGAGGCAACAGCCGGGGAATGACTTTAAAGAGTTCGGGCGCTACGGGGCGCCGCACAGCCTCAAGCCCGCTGTCGCCGATGCCGAGAAGGTGCTAAGCAAGGCACACCGAACGGAGATCTTTCGTCATCTGCCTCAACAGGCGCGGCGCCAGCGCGCCGAGCGCCTGGTCCTGAGCCGGGTGGCATGCGGATTCACGTCCATTCGGACAGGGGAACTGGCCGACCGCATGTATGTCCTGGCGGCAGGGCGCGCCGCGCTGATCGGAAGCGTCTTTGTGTCGAATTTTCCCGAAGCGCTGTCCAGTGCCGCAGGAATGCGAGCACAGGGGTTCGGCCGCCTGCTCGTGGTGACCATGTGGACTGGAGTGTTGTTGGTCGCGGGCCTGTCGGTAACGCTCGGTTCGCTGGCTCTGGATGATGCGCCGCCGGAGCTTTTATCGGTGGGCGAGGGTATCGCCGCAGGAGCAGGGAGTCGTCGCGCTGACCCCGCTCCACTCCAGATGGGAGAAGGAATCGGGTCTCCAGCGATTTGGCGTTGGCGTAAGAACAGGATGTTACTGGCGGCATTGTCGCTCAGGCTGCCGCTGAGCGGCTTGTTCGCGGCGAGTGAGCGGTCTGATCGTCAAGTCATGGGTGTTGATCAATCGGAAACGGAGCATGTCATGAGTGGTTTATCGAAGAAGGAAAGATTCAAGATTCTGGAGATGGTCAGCGAGATTGCCTCGGAGGCGGCCAAAAATCCCAGTGTGGGCTCGATGGCCGAGTTCCAGAACGATTTCATCGAGTCGCTGTACAACACCATGGCCGGTCTGGTGGATGAGGACCGCGAAGAGGCGGCCGAATTCGAGGAGGACGCCGAAGAAGAGGAAGAGCAGGAAAACTGGGACGAACGGGACAGCAGCGCGGTTTAGCGCGCCGCACATCTGCCGGGCCAGTGAGCACGCGGTGCCAGAGGGTCCGAAGTCCGCTAGCGTGGAGCATCCGGTTCATGGTGGGCGAAGGGCAGGACGCCCGTGCCCATCGGTGGCGTCGACCGGCGCGCTGCGCTGAGCTTCTGCGAGGCGTGAACGCCATCGAACTGGACCGTCCGGGCGTTGGATTGCGAGAATTGCTGCGAACCATCAAGCGCCATGCGCCATCATTGAGGATTCCTTCGCCGATGCATTCAACCCGAGCTCTGAAACCGGAGCACCGAACCAAGATTGTCGCGACGATCGGTCCCGCCAGCAGTTCGCCGGAAACACTTCGGCGAATGATTCTCGCCGGCATGAACGTGGCGCGGCTGAACTTTTCGCACGGCACGTACGACGATCACTCGCAAATGATCGATCTGCTGCGCTCCGTTGCGGCAGAGCTGGATACGCCGATCACTTTGCTGCAGGACTTGCAGGGCCCCAAGGTGCGCGTGGGGCAGTTGCCGGCCGGCGAAGTCGACTTGCACGAGGGTCAGAGGGTGACGCTGCTGCCCGCGGCCGAATACCGCAACGAACCCGACGCCATTCCCATCGATTACCCGCTGCTGGCCGAGGATGCCGGTGCCGGCGAGCAGGTGCTGATGGACGACGGCTTGTTGGAACTGAGGGTCGAGCGTGTCGCGGGCTGTCGTGTCCACTGCAAGGTGATCGAGGGCGGGGTGTTGAAAAGCCGCAAAGGCGTCAATTTCCCGGGTCTCGACCTCCAGCTGCCCTCGATGACCGAGAAGGACGAGCGCGATCTCGAGTTCGGCCTGACCCACGGTGTCGACTGGGTCTCGCTGAGCTTCGTACGCAAGGCCGACGACATCATCGTCTTGCGCGACCTGCTGGCGCGCAAGGGCCACAAGGGCGTGCCCGTCATCGCGAAGATCGAGAAGCCGCAGGCGATCGACAATCTCCAGGCGATCCTCTCGGTCGCCGACGGCATCATGGTGGCGCGCGGCGATCTCGGTGTCGAGATGAGTCCCGAGCGGGTGCCGATGCTCCAGAAGCACATCATTCGCCAGTGCAATCTGCGGGGGCTGCCGGTGATTACCGCGACCCAGATGCTGGACAGCATGATCCGCAATCCGCGGCCTACCCGTGCCGAAGCGAGCGATGTCGCCAATGCGATTGTCGACGGTACCGATGCCGTGATGCTTTCGGGCGAGTCCGCCGTGGGTGATTACCCCGTCAAAGCCGTCGAGATGCTCGCCAAGATTGCTCGAGTGGTCGAACGGGAAGTCGAATTTCCGCCGATCCCGCCATCGGACAGCGACGAAACGCATGCCTTGAGCGAAGCCCTCAATGCCATCGACAAGACCTTGAAACTGCGGCTGATCGTCGCCTTCACCAAGAGCGGTTACACCGCCTTGCTGGCCTCGAAGGAGAGACCTTCGGTCCCGGTCGTCGCGCTGACGCCGAGCCGCGGCATCTATCATCGGCTGAACCTGATCTGGGGCGTGATTCCGATCTTGATCGATCATCAGGTCGAGACCTTCGAGGACCTGGTCAGTCAGGCGGAAATGAATCTTCTCGAACGCGCCATGGCCGAGCGGGGAGACAAGATTCTCATCATGGGCGGTATCCCGACGCAGCGCGCCAAGGGGACGAATTTTCTGAAGATTCATACCGTCGGCGTCCAGAATAATGGTGGACTGGAGTGATCGAGCAATGTTGAACGAAGAAATCGTGGCTTTTGAGGCACGGGATTCGCGCGGCAATCCGACCGTGGATGCTTGGGTCGCGCTGGAGGATGGGATGATGGGCGAAGCGATCGCTCCGTCGGATTCATCCGCGGGTGAACGGGAGTTGGGTTCGTCGGCGCGCTTTGCCGCTTCGGCGGCGTATCGCTGACCGTTGGTGCCGCTGTCAACACCGTCGCTACGCCGCTCCCAAGCCCGGAGTCTCGGGCGGCATGGGAGCACGGCCCCGCGGCGCACTCTGACGCAGTTCTCAGGAAGATTTCCGGACCGACGCGCGGTCGATATCGGCGGGGGTGGCCCGCCGTTGGCCGCGGGCGTGGCGGACTGGGTCGAGGCGGTTGACCCGATCATCCGGTCTCTCGCCGCCCATCGGCGCCGCAGCGAGTTGCGGGATGAGCTTGCCTGTCCGGCGAGCCGCAAGACTGCCGCTATCCCTTGGCAACGACCGCGTTCTTCAGGAAGCGGTCGACCCGGGGGCGCCGCTGCTGGAACGGACCGTGGCGCGGGTGCGGGGTCCTGCTGCGGGTCATTGCTAGAATCGGGGAGTCGAGGCTCGAGGGCGATGTGCCGTTCAGCCCTAAGTATTCCACCGCGTTCGCGTTTCGATCTGCAGGCGATCGAAGCGTGTCTGCATCGCACCCGGATGGCCTTTGACGCAATCAACGCGCGCCTGCGGGTCCGCCGCGATCGGCTGGACGACGAAGTGGTCGGGAACATGGTGGAAGGGTATGCCTATGTCGATGCGCTGGTTCGGGACGGAATCAATATTTTCGCGCTCGGCTCACTGAAGGGTTTGCTGGAAATCAACCGGCTGGTTTTGTGCGGGTCGAGTGAAAATCGGCGGCGGCGTTATTCATCCCATCTGAAGGTCACCGAGCGGCACTTCTATGAAGAGCGCGAAGGCGGAGTGCAGGATCTCGTCGAGTGGATGGAGGATCATGCGCGCGACGATGTCTGGGAGCGCGCGGCCGGCGTTTACATCCGTATCCTGAGCAAGCCGCAGCTGTTCCTGGAGGGCAACCATCGGAGCGGAACCCTGGTGATCAGTTATATACTCGCCCGCGAGGGGCTGCCGCCGTTCGTCTTGACTCCGGAAAATGCGTCGACCTATTTCGATCCGTCCTCGGTGATCACCGATACCCGAAAAAAAAGCCTGTCGATGGTGTTTAAAATACCGGCAGTCAAGAAACGGCTCGCGGCGTTCCTCAGGCAACAGTCGGATCCGGAATTCCTGGCAACGGTCTTCGTACCGGACCCGCCGACCGGCAGGTAGTGGCGCATCGCCGGCACTCAAGGCGCCGGGGGCGGTGGACATTCATCGAACCGCAACACGGCACAGGTATCCTCAGGCAATCGACGTAAGAACCCCAACGATGCGGATGTTCGGGTTCTGGACTCATAGCCAAACACGCACAATTAGGAGACATCATGTCCGATTCAGCATTGGAGACTTCAGCGCCGCTGGGCGCGGAAGAGTTGGGCAAGATCCACGCCTACTGGCGGGCCTGCAACTATCTCGCCGCCGGCATGATCTATCTGCGGGACAACCCGCTGCTGAAGGAGCCTCTCACGGAGGACCACATCAAGAGCCGGTTGCTCGGTCACTGGGGCGCAAGTCCCGGCCTCTCCTTCATGTATGTCCACGTCAACCGCATCATCCTGAAACATCAACAGGAGGCCATCTTCCTGGCCGGCCCGGGCCACGGTGCGCCGGGCGTGCTGGCCCCCGTCTACCTGGAAGGGACCTACTCCGAGATCTACCCCGACAAGAGCGAAGACCTGGAAGGTATGCGGGCCTTCTTCAAACAGTTTTCCTTTCCCGGCGGGATCGGGTCGCACTGCACTCCGGAGACCCCGGGCTCGATCCATGAAGGCGGAGAACTGGGCTACAGCATTTCGCATGCGTTCGGCGCCGCTTTCGACAACCCCGACCTGTTGGTCGTCGTCGCGGTGGGCGACGGCGAGTCCGAAACCGGCCCGCTTGCCACCTCCTGGCACTCCAGCAAGTTCTTGAACGCCGCCCGCGACGGCGCGGTGCTGCCGATCCTGCATCTGAACGGCTACAAGATCAACAACCCGACGCTGCTCGCGCGGATCCCCGAGGAAGAACTCGCGATGCTGATGAAAGGTTACGGCTGGACCCCACATTTCGTGGACGGCAGCGACCCGATGGAGATGCATCAGAAGATGGCCGCGACCCTGGATGCCTGCTATCGCGAGATCCGAAGCGTTCAGGAAGGGGCCCGTGCGAAAGGCGCCGACCAGGTGTCCCGTTACCAATGGCCCATGATCGTGTTGCGCAGCCCCAAGGGATGGACCGGTCCCAAGGAGGTGGACGGCAGGAAGGTCGAAGGTTTTTGGCGCGCTCACCAGGTACCGCTGTCCGGCCTGCACAATAACCCGGCGCACCTGAAGCAGCTGGAAGACTGGATGAAGAGCTACCAACCCGAGGAACTGTTCGACGAGTCCGGTGCGCTGAAGCCCGAACTCCGCGCGATGGCGCCGCGGGGGCGGATGCGGATGAGTGCGAATCCACACGCTAACGGCGGGTTGATTCGGCGTGCGCTGCGCCTGCCGGACTTCCGGGAGTTCGCCTGCAAGGTTGAGAACCCCGGCCAGATTCGCGCCATGAACACCAAGCCTTTAGGCGCGATGCTGCGGGACGTCATGAACAACAACATGACGAATTTTCGCGTGTTCGGTCCGGACGAGAACACGTCGAACAAGCTTGATGACATCTACGAGGTCAGCAAGAAGCTGTGGCTTGCCGACTATTTTCCGGAAGACGCGGACGGCGGCGAGCTCAGCCCCGACGGGCGGGTCATGGAGATGCTCTCCGAGCACACGCTGGAGGGTTGGTACGAAGGCTATGTACTCACCGGGCGTCATGGCTTCTTCGCGACCTACGAGGCCTTCGTGCATGTCATCGACAGCATGTACAACCAGCACGCCAAGTGGCTGTCCATCTGCAACGAAATCCCGTGGCGGGCGCCCATTTCTTCGGTGAACCTGCTGATCACCTCGACCGTGTGGCGCCAGGACCACAACGGGTTTACCCACCAGGACCCCGGCTTCCTCGACGTGGTGGTCAATAAGAACCCCGAAGTGACCCGCATTTATCTGCCGCCCGATGTGAACTGCCTGCTCTCGGTGGCCAACCACTGTCTGAAGAGCATGAACTATATCAATGTGATCGTGGCGGACAAACAGAGCCACCTGCAATACCTGGACATGGCTGCGGCGATCAAGCACTGCACCAAGGGCGTGGGCATCTGGGATTGGGCGAGCAATGACGAGGGCTGCGAACCGGATGTGGTCATGGTGGGCTGCGGCGACATCCCGACCAAAGAGGCACTGGCGGCCACGGCGATGCTCCGCGCCGAGTTTTCCGACATCAAGATCCG
>JALORT010000127.1 GCA_025458755.1 Methylotetracoccus sp. | reverse complement strand
GTGGCCCTGTTCGGCTTGGGTGACCAGGAAGGATAGGGCCATGAATTCGTCGACGCCTTGATTTTCATCTATGACCAAGTGATTGAAAATGGCGCGACCGTTGTGGGCGCATGGCCGACCGATGGCTACAGCTTCGAGGCTTCCAAAGCCATCATTGACGATGAGTTCGTCGGCCTGGTGATCGATCACGACAACCAAAGCGATTTGACCGACGAGCGCATCGACGCGTGGTTGGAAATGGTCAAACCAGATCTGGTCGCTGCCTGATTCGATCGGCGCAGTATGGCAGCGACAGATCCCCCACCTACGGAAGACTGCCGTATCAACGACGGGATAAGGAAGGGAATGAAGTCAAGTTGGATACTGCGCCAGCATAAGCAATCAAAGATTTTTCTGTATAGACCGAATCAGACCTGTATCACCAACGAACCGCAATTCACTGCCGGCCAACTTTAGAGAGGCGTGGCAAGGCGCTATGGCGGGTTTGATGATACCCATGAGCGTTTCAACACCGATGGCCTCCTCTGGAGCGATGAGATTCATAGGTACGGTTAGGGTGGTGCAGTTTCAGCCTCTTACCGGCATGAAAAATTTGGAGCCAGTATTTCTTTCATAAGGATCCCGACTCCACGAGAGAAGATCTTTTGTCTACTAGATAAACAGCTCCGCCATCTTCCCTGACCTTCAAAGAGGTTAATCTTTTTCCTGCACAAATCTCGCTGATGGATTCACCGTTGGTGGGATCATAACAAATGCTGTGCATGGAGCACTGCAAGTATCTTCCTGATTCATCAAAAATCTGGCTATGCTCGCCATCCAATGGCCTAGGCATATGTACACATTGGTTCAAATATCCGTAAACCCTACCTCTAAAGCGGACCAGGATCGCACTTCGCTCAGTGCCTCGATAGTTGACGAAAAAGCAGAACTGACCCAACTCGGGTACCTGCAATCCGGAACAGATGATTTCTGGAATTCGCTGGATTGTTGACATGATGGCGTGCCTCCCGTGGTTCGTCCGAGCAAACTTCAAGCCATTCATTCGCGTGCAACGAAAAGCAAAGAGCACTCAATGGCGCCGGACTTAATTCTCACGAGAAGGGCCGCTGTTGCTGGGTGTTGTTCCGGCAAAACCCAAGGGAATGTCGTGATTCCGACAAACGACGACACGCTAACCGGCTGATTCATCGCTTATTAGTCTTTGGCATAGTGAATGCTTGCTGTTCATTTACAGAAGTCCCTCCAACGGATCCGTTCATGCCAGACATCGTCCGCCGCAAAAAAGCCATGTCGGTCAATCCGCTCAAGGCCAGCCAGCCGGTGGGCGGTTCGTTGGCAACTTTGGGTTTTGATCGAGCCATGCCGATGCTGCATGGCTCACAAGGCTGCACGGCTTTCGCCAAGGTCTATTTCGTGCGCCATTTCCGCGAGCCTATTCCGCTGCAATCGACTGCCATGGACCAGTCCAGTTCGATCATGGGGGCGGATGACAATGTCATCGAAGGGTTGAAGACCGTCGCCGAGAAATCCAAGCCGGATTTGATCACAGTGCTGACCACCGGCCTCTCGGAAACTCAGGGCACGGACGTGAAGCGCTGCGTGAAGGAGTTCCGCGCCCGATACCCTCAGTTCGGCCAAGTGGCCGTGGTGGCAGTCAACACTCCGGATTTCGTCGGCTGCCTGGAATCGGGCTATGCCGCTACGGTGGCCGAAATTCTGACCGAGCTCGTGCCGGAGTCGAAACAGGCAGGTAGCCGAAAACGCCAAGTCAACATCTTGGCGGGTTCCATGCTTACCCCCGGCGACCTGGAGCATCTGCGCGACATCGTCGAATGGTTCGGTCTGCGTCCGGTGTTCGTGCCGGATCTTTCCGATTCTCTGGACGGACATCTGACCGATTCGGAGTTCTCACCGGTCACCGTCGGTGGAACGACCCTATCTGATTTGCAGACTCTGGGCGAGGCTTCCGCCACGCTGGCCGTGGGAACCTCGCTCAAGAAGGCCGCCGACATGCTGGAACAGCGCACGGGCGTCCCCTGTCATCGGTTCGATCATCTCTACGGGTTGCGTGCGACCGATGCTTTGGTGATGGCCCTGGCCAACATCAGTGGAGAGCGCGTTCCGGGCCGTCTGGAACGTCAGCGCGCTCAACTCCAGGACGCCATGGTGGATACTCATTTCATGATGGGCTTCCTGCGGGTCGCCGTTGCTGCCGATCCTGATCAGCTCAACGCCTTGGCGCATTTGATCCGGGAGATGGGCGGAGAGACCGTGGCGGCGGTGGCTGCCGGCGACGGCCCTGCGTTAGAGCATGTGCCGGTCGCGTCGGTGAAAGTCGGCGATCTGGAAGATCTGGAACAGATGGCGCGGGACGCCGGAGCCGAGATCATCATCGGCAATTCCCATGCCGTGCAGACTGCCGAGCACCTGAATCTCCCCATTCTGCGTTGCGGTTTCCCGCTCTACGACCAAGTGGGGGGCTACCAAAAGACCTTCATCGGCTACGCCGGGGCGCGGCAGACCTTGTTCGACCTGTCCAACCTGACGCTGTCGAACAATCACCGCCATGAAGTGCCCGTATACCGCTCCATGTACGGGCAGAAACCCGCGAGCGAATCATTCACTCAACCGTTACAGGCCACCGCCGATGGTGCTCATCCGACGCATGCGCATTGTTGACAACAGCGAGGAACAACGGGCGATGCAAGCCTCCATCAAGATTGCCTTCTGCACCGACGACATGAAGCTTGTCAATCAGCATTTCGGCTCCGCCAAAACCTTCGCCCTTTATGCGGTCGACTTGGAACAGCGCGAACTGCTTGAGGCGGCCGAATTCGGCAAACTGGATCAGGACGGCAACGAAGACAAGCTGGCTGCCAAGATCGCCCTTCTAGGGGGCTGTGCGGCAGTGTACTGCGAAGCCGTTGGCGCTTCCGCGATCCGCCAGCTGATGGCCGCCGGCATCCAGCCGGTGAAGGTCCACCGTGGCAGCGCGATCGCCGCATTGCTGGATGATCTCCAGACCGAACTGCGTACCGGCCCGTCGGCCTGGGTCGCCAAGGCCTTAGCCCGAAAAGGCGCCAACCCGGAGAAATTCACCCAGATGGAGGCCGATGGTTGGGATGAATGAATACTGGAACGGGCCCTTCGACAGTCCCGAGCCAAGTCTTAGCCCGTTACCGAAGCGGAACTTAGGTCTATCGCCCTCACGAAGCCGATTTGAACATAGACAGGAGAGAGAACGGTGCCAGACGCCGCATTAGCCATCACCGAAGACGAAACCGAACTGCACGCCGATTTTGCCCGGGAAATCGCCAAACAGTTGCGCGCCATCGACACTTATGACACCTACCAGGGTTGGTCCGACGCCAGGGTTCTGGACCCTTTGATTCTCACCAAGGAGCGCAAGCGAGAAATTCCCATCGTCGGCGACCCGGACGAAATTACCATCGCCCGCGTCAAGGCCTATTACAACGCCATCGCCAGCTTGATCGAGAAGAAAACGAAATTGATGGCCGTTCCGGTGGTCAACTTGACCCACGAGGGTTTTGGTCGCGCTTTAGTCATCGTCGGCAAGCTCATCGTCGTCGATAAGACCCTTCGCGACGTCCACCGCTTCGGCTTTCCTTCTCTAGCCAAGTTGAACGAGGAAGCCGGCAAGTTGCTCGACAAGGCTCTGGAGTTGGTCGAGAGCCATGCCGAGGTGGCCAATCTCTAGAACGCCCTCACCCGAATCCTTGTTCGAAAGGAAGACCATTGAGTCAGCGGAAATCAATGAAATTCAGCACGTTGAGAGAAATAGATCGATGACTCCCGAAGAATTGCAAGCACTGGAAAAAGAAGTCGCCAAGGCCAAGCGCATCGCCAGCGAATGGGCCTCGAAGATGCACGACCTGGTGGAGGACCGGCTGCCGGCGGCTTACGAAGAAATCCCGGAGCTCGCGCAATCCACCCTCGACGCCTGCAAGGCGTGGGCGGAGGCCAACGCGAAACTGAAACAAGCCACCAAGTCGCTGGCGGCCTGACGTCCGCGCTACCCTGGAGAAACTCATGAGCGAACCGATCACGGGCGTCACGGCGGGCGGCGCCCTGTGGACACCCGCCTTCGTCCAAGCCATCGACCAAAGCCGTTGTATCGGCTGCGGCCGCTGCTTCAAAGTCTGTCCGCGCGACGTGTTCGACCTGGTGGACCGCGCCGATGTGCTGGCCGAGGATGAAATCGACGATTACGATGATCTGGACGATGATAACGCCCAGGTCATGAACATCGCCAACGCCTTGGATTGCATCGGGTGCGAGGCCTGCTCCCGGGTTTGCCCGAAAGACTGTTTCACCCATTCGAGCCTGCCCCGGGCCGCCTGACGGAGATGCCGCCGTGCCCAAACCATTGAAACATGTCTTCGTCTGCGTCCAGCGCCGCGCGGAGGGCCATCCGCGCGGTTCCTGCGCCCAACATGGCTGCGAGGAGGTGATGAACGCCTTCCTCGGCGAGATCCAGAAGCGCAACCTGTTTGACAAAATCGCGGTCACACATACCGGGTGCTTGGGTCCCTGCGGCTTCGGTGCCAGCGTGCTGATTTACCCGGAGGCGGTCATGTACGGCAAAGTGACCAAGGAAGATGTGCCGATCATCATCGAGGAACACCTCGTTGGCAACGTGCTGGTGGAACGGCTGAAAGTACCGCCCTTCGTGTGGAGCTGAAATGAACGCCGGCCCCGCGCGAAGATTCGCTGCGCTTCGGGCGAGCTCTGCTCCGGCAGAAGCCCGGCGGTGCTGGGGCTGGCCGATTCAGTAGCGGTCGAACTCCTCGAGTTGGGTCATGAACCCGGTTGAATGCGAGACTTTGGGGGAAGCCATCTGCACACAGCTCACCGAGGAGATCCGGAAACTGGGATTTGCCGAGCAAGCCCTGTCGTCTTTTCCGGTTTACGGGCAGGCCTGCTTTACCAATGTCACAGACCCCTTTAGTGGGCTCGATAGTCTCGTCGGCATCTGGAGGAATGGGCGGGGGGATCGCCTGGGCGAGATAAAACTCCATGGCGACGGCAGTTTTTATGCAGAGTATGATGTGGTCCGGCCTCATCCCGGCGATGCCCGCTGGTTCGTCGAAGCGGTAGTTGCCTGGGGGCGCGACGGCATCATCAAGGCCGAAGCCAAGCTCTTGCCGGCTTTGGGCTGATCCACGTTCAGCCCATCCGGTCGTTTCGATGCGGCCACCCTGCGTGATCTTGCCCCGACATGGCCAACCCTTACGAAGTCTACGACCTGATTGAAGATTATGCCGCCGGACCGGAGGCCGTCCGCGAGGTGCTGATCGGCTTGGTGTGGACATATTGCGAGGCGGAGGCGGTCGGCCTGGCCATGAGCCCCGGCCTTCCCACCCGCACCCTGCCTTGGGCAGGCCGTTTGCGGGGGAAGACCGCGGCGGAGTTGGCGCGGTGGGTGCGGGAATTCGAGCCTTACCAGGCCACCGTCGGCATGGCGGCGGCCAATGCCGCAATCAACACCCGCCACAGCCTGCCCGAAGGCTTGACTCTTGAGCCCAGCGCTTCTCGCGGCAATCTTGCCGTGTTCGAGCATTTCCTGCCCGTCATCCAAGGCAAGAAAACCGTCGTCATCGGCCGCTATCCAGGGCTGGACGACTTTGTTCAAGCCCGGCAATTGGACCTCAGCGTGCTGGAGCGCAACCCCGGCCCCTTTGATCTGCCCGACGCTGCCTGCGAATACCTGCTGCCGGAAGCCGAGTGGGTGTTCCTGACCGCGAGTTCCATCCCCAACAAAACCTTCCCCCGCCTGGCCGAATTGTCCCGCGATGCAGTCACCGTGTTGATGGGGCCAACCACGCCTTGGCTGCCCGACCTGCACCATTTCGGCATCGACTTCCTAGCCGGGGTGGAAATCGCCGACCGGAAAGGCTTAAGGACGACCGTGGCCGAAGGGGGAGGAGTGCGTGTCTTCGACGAGGCGGTCCGCTATCGGGTGTGCCCTTTGGGGGTCAACGCAGTCAGGGCTTGGTCGAAGGAACTAATAGCCCGCACCGCCAACGATAAGGAAACCCTCACCCGCGCTATGGACGACTGGTACGGGCGCGGTGAAACCGGCCGCTTCCCCCGCTACGCCGAATTGGAAGCCGCCAACCGGGTGCTTTCCCGTCTCGACACTTGTTTCAAGCGGCTTTGGGACGCAACCCACCATGAAAAATGAAGAACGTAAGTCTGCACGCGGCGCCCGGCTGATCCTCTATCACTCGCAAGTCACCAGCGCCCGAACTCTGTTCCTGCGCCACGCATCGGGCAGCGTCATCGCGCCAGAACCGTTGCCCCCGTTATCCACCGTGCTGGACGAGGAGGAGTTCACTTCCGACGACAACGCGCTTTTTCTACACCCGGCCACACTGATCCGCGATTACTGCACGAGTTTGGGGCTTCCGCCTTCCCTGCTGCAGCCGGACGGAGACTTTCATGAGCGGGTGG
>JALORT010000126.1 GCA_025458755.1 Methylotetracoccus sp. | reverse complement strand
GCCGGCCGTACCGCCAGTTACCAAGATACGCATGTTACGGGTCTCGATGCTGGCGCCACAGGAGAGATGGAGTTGCCCTGAAGTGAGCGGCTTGCAAGCGGCGACCGACATTAAATCGGTTCACGAGACGGCACTGCTACTGCAGACTCAGAGTCGGGCGGGGCGTGGCAAGAATAGGCGAAAATCGGCGGTTGTGAGAGATCAGAACACCTAGCCTTGCCACACAGCTAGGGGCTCACTTTTTCTCTTCGTCGGAAAACACCCATCGAATGAAGAAGACACCGACGGCGATGATGGCGATGGTCACCACGATGCCCATCGGGGATCTCATTTTTTCTACCAGATCGAGTATAGCTCCCATTGTACCTACCTTAAATCTTATGAGTGGATTTGTTGAACAGCGTTCAGATCAAGATCCGAGTGCCATCGCGCCGATATGTTACCTGTTGCTGAACTTGTGTCAAGAATGAATGAGTCCAGCATGCGGAACGGCAGCGTACGGAAATGAGTGAAGATCGCATACGTACCAACCTTAAAAAAAAACCCGGGGCGCGCCCCGGGTTTCATTTTCGGCTGTTTCGCTACCTTTCAGAGTCCAAAATTCCTAGCTACCAAGATAGCCCACGTATGTCGCGCGAAACAGCGCTCGGCCGATTCGTCGCCGGTGTTAACGAACCTCGAACGATGACTCGAGCTTCTGCTTGTCGCCATCGGGAGAATTGCCGCAGCCCACGGTAACCAGCGACATCATCAGGACGCCCAGAACAACCAGTACTTTTTTCATAGATCCTCCTCTTTATAGTGCGAAGTCACATTAAGGTCTTCTTTATGGTGTGCCCTGAGGCACCATGTTTTTATAAAGAAAGTCGTTACAAATTGCAATAGTCGTGTGGCGGATATCCGGTGCTGCTTGGTCTCAGCCAGCGTTGAGCATCCGCTCTGAACGGCGTGTCCTTCCTGCGGCGATTGTCGGAGAGACGGAAGGATGCGCCAACCCGCCGCTGCCCCGGGAGAGTCGACGTCGGCAGCCGCTTTCAGTAAGCTGGCCCAATGTTGTTGGCCACTCGGGGCAAGGTCGTCCATGGGCTTGCGCAGCGTTGGTGCCTGGATCGTTCTGATTTGCCTGGCAGCGCCGTCGGGTGCCTCAGGGCCTCCGCTGTGTGCCGTCGCCAGCGCACATCCGCTGGCGACACGGGCGGGTATCGAAGCCCTGGCCCAGGGCGGCAACGCTTTCGATGCCGCGGTGGCGGTTTCCGCCGCCTTAGCCGTGGTGCAGCCCTGGGGTTCGGGTTTAGGCGGCGGCGGCTTCTGGTTGCTGCGCCGCTCTGATGGACGCGAAATGATGGTCGATGGGCGTGAACGCGCGCCTCGCGCGGCGACCAGAGACATGTATCTGGACCGGTTCGGCAACGTCGTTCCAAGCCGGTCGATCGACGGACCTCTCGCCGCCGCGATCCCCGGTGCGCCCGCGGTTTTAGCTCATCTGTCGGAGCATTACGGGCGTTTGGGGCTGCGAGTTACGCTGAGGCCGGCGATTCGCTATGCGGAGCAGGGTTTTCTGGTCGGCGGGGCGTATGCCCGCGCCGTGCGGATGCGGGAAGCCGCGCTTCGCCGCTGGCCCGCTGGCACGGCCATCTTTTTTGATCACGGCCGACTGCCTGCACCTGGGTTCCGCCTGGTGCAGCCTGATCTGGCCGTGACCCTGCGGTCTCTCGCACGACACGGGCGCGATGGATTCTACGGCGGTGCGGTCGCAGATCGTTTGGTGCGAGAGGTGCGCCATGGCGGAGGGCGCTGGTCTCTCCGCGATTTGGACGAATACCGTCCCGTGGAGCGGAAGCCGATCGTCTCCCGCCACCGGAATCTCGCCGTGACAACGGCAGCGCCGCCGGGCGGTGGTGCTGTGCTGATTGAGGCCCTGAATGTGTTGTCCGCCTACGATCTGTCCAGGCACGAACCGGTCACACGCACGCATCTCGTCGTGGAGGCGATGCGCCGCGCGTACCATGACCGCGACCGTTTTCTCGGTGACCCGGACTTCGTCGCCATTCCGCTGAATCGCTTGCTCAGTCTCGATTATGCTGCGGGGCTCCGTACGACCGTGCGGCTGGACCGGGCGCTGCCCAGCGTGCATTTCGCCGCCAACGCGTATCCCGAGCCTGAAGGGGCAAACACCACTCACTTCTCGGTGATTGATCGGGAGGGCAACAGTGTGGCGGCGACCCTCAGCATTAACTACCCGTTCGGGTCCGGTTTCGTGGCCGCCGGAACCGGGGTGGTGCTGAATGACGAAATGGACGATTTCGCCGCCCGACCGGGCACGCCCAATGTGTACGGCCTCGTGGGCGGCGAGCCGAATGCGATTGCCCCGGGCAAGCGCATGCTGTCCAGTATGACGCCGACCTTTCTGGACGACGGTGAGCGGTTCGCGATCGTCGGCACTCCCGGCGGCAGCCGCATTACCTCGATGGTGCTGCTGGCCACGTTGGATTTCGCCGCGGGGGCGGGGGGTCACTCTATGGTGTCGAGGCGCCGTTACCATCATCAGTATCTTCCCGACCGGATCGAGTTCGAACCCGGAGCGCTGAGTACCGCGGAAGTTGCGTCGTTGCGGGCGCGCGGTCATGAGATCAAGGCGCTGGAGCGTCCTTACGGCGATATGCATGCAGTGATTTGGGATCGGCGATCAAACCGCGTGACGGCGGCCAGCGATCCTCGGGGCGAGGGTTCGGCGGCCAACTGGCCTTAAGCGGTCGCAGTCACCTCGATCAGTGTCCGCGCGGTGCGGCAGGACTTCGTCGCCGGTCGCAGCTTTCAGCATACCAACCCGCAGCACTTGGGGCGCCTGCTTGGTTGCTTCCGGACAGCCCGAATCAACGCGATTCATCACGGCATGGTGTTCTGTTCGTGCAAAGCGTGACGAGACCGATCTGCGCGCGCCGTTCGAGACGGACCGTCGGGGCGCCCGCGGATGTTGCAGGTGAACGTTCCACAGGGCGGATTCCCGCGGTTGAGCCACGGCTTGGGCGGCGAGGCTTACGCCGGGCGAACTTGGGCGTAAGATGTGGGTCCGCCGCACGCTGCAGCAGGTCGACGCCATGTCGCGCACCGCGACTTTGGCATCGTTGCCAGGCGGAAACATATTTGCCTTTGCGTCAATAGGGAGAAGTCCGTGGACCCGAACCGACTCGAACGCTTCGTCGGATCTCTGTGGGATGACTCGATCCAGCCGGCCCTGGTCGACTACATCCGGATTCCCAATAAATCGCCGCTGTTCGATCCGGAGTGGCAGCGACACGGCTACATGGACGACGCCGTCGCCTTGGCGGAACAGTGGTGTCGGGATCATCTGCCAGGCGGCGCCAGCGTCGATGTGGTCCGGCTGCCCGGCAGAACCCCCGTCCTCTTTCTCGAGGTGCCGGGAAATGCGGCGGGGACTGTGTTGATGTACGGCCACCTCGACAAGCAACCGGAGATGAGCGGTTGGCGGGAAGGCTTTGGCCCATGGGACCCTGTCGTCGAAGGCGACAAATTGTATGGCAGAGGGGGGGCCGACGATGGTTATGCGGTTTTTGCGTCGCTGACGGCGGTTCTGGCCATCCGCGAGCAAGGCGTGCCACATCCGCGTTGTGCGATCCTGATCGAATGCTGCGAGGAAAGCGGCAGCTTCGATCTCCCGCATTACGTCGATCGCTTGGCGGCTCGCATCGGTCAACCAGACTTGGTGATCTGCCTCGATTCCGGGTGCGGAAATTACGACCAACTCTGGTTGACCACGTCGCTGCGCGGACTGGTCGGAGGTGAACTGACCGTCGAGGTGCTGACCGAAGGCGTTCACTCCGGTGATGCCAGCGGAATCGTCCCCTCCAGTTTCCGCATCGCCCGCCAATTGATTGCGCGCCTGGAGAGCGACGTGACCGGTGAAATTATCAATGCGTTCCACGCGGAGATTCCAGGACAGCGGGTAGAGCAGGCGCAGCAGGCGGCAGACGTTTTGGGAGAAGCCGTCTATACCAAGTTTCCGTTCGCCTCCGGCGTGTTGCCGGCCGTGGCGGACCGCGTGCAGCTGATTCTGAATCGTACCTGGCGCCCGGCGCTGGAAATTACCGGCGCGTCTGGGTTGCCGGCGATGGATCAGGCCGGCAACGTGCTGCGTCCCCGCACCGGTCTCAAGTTGTCGCTGCGTTTGCCGCCCACGCTAGATGTCCGGGCGGCGGCTGAGGTGCTGCAGAAAATTTTGGAGCGAGATCCTCCACACGGTGCGCATGTGAGCTTTGTCGCGGAACAGTCGGCCAGTGGCTGGAATGCGCCCGTGCTGACGGCACGACTTGCGGCTTCGATCGACGCTGCCTCGAGACGTTACTTCGGTCAACCGTCGGTCCAGATGGGTGAGGGTGGGACGATTCCGTTCATGGCGATGCTGGGTCAGCAGTTCCCGGAAGCGCAGTTTCTGGTCACGGGCGTGCTAGGACCCCATTCAAATGCCCATGGTCCCAACGAATTCCTGCACCTTCCCACCGCGAGAAAAGTTACCTGCTGCATCGCGCAGTTGCTGGCGGAGATACCAGGACGTTGAGCAGAGACCGTTACAGCGGCAAGCCGCCGTGATGATTACGTGCGTCGGCGGCGAGTGGTGCGATAGGGGGATCCGGTTCGGGGACGCGAGTCTGACAAAGCCTGCAGCGTGATTTCCCGCCACGCGCCGGGTGCCAGGCCGTCCAGATTCCACTCCCCGATCGCCGCCCGGATCAAGCGCAAGGTCGGAAAGCCGACCGCCGCCGTCATGCGTCTGACTTGCCGGTTGCGGCCCTCGCGCAGTCTCAGCTCGATCCAGGAAGTCGGAATCCGGGCTCGGTAGCGCACCGGCGGGTCGCGCCGCCAGAGGTCTTCCGGTTCGTCGATCGCTCGGGCTTCGGCCGGGAGGGTCGGGCCGTCGTTCAGCATCACGCCCTGCTTCAGAGCGTTCAGTGCGGTCCAGTCCGGCACGCCTTCGACCTGAACCAGATAAGTTTTCCAAAACTTGAAGCGCGGGTCGGCGATTCGGGCTTGCCAGCGGCCATTATCGGTCAGCAGCAGCAAGCCTTCGCTGTCCCGATCGAGGCGCCCGGCGGGATAGACGCCGGGGATGGACAGATAGTCCGCCAGCGTAGCGCGTCCGGCGCGGGCGTCGGTGAACTGCGTGACGACGTTGTACGGTTTGTTGAACAGGATCAGTCGCGGCACAGGCAAGCAGCGGGAGTCGACGCGGGCGTCTGCCGAAAATCGGACCAAATAGCAAGGTATCAGAGGCCATGAGCGAAAGCGATAGGAACAAGAACAAAGGTCCTCGGGGTCGCGGAAGGCCTCAGCTAGCGCGACCCCCACGCGAGGAGCGTGCCTCCCGATCGAAGCACAAGTCCGCGTTCGTCCCAGATCCCGGCAATGCCGATCCGGCACAGGAGAAGCTCACGAAAATCTGCGGCTTGGCGTCGGTGACCGCGTTGTTTCGACAAGATGTCGGCCGCGCGGTCCGCCTCTATTATTCTGAAGGAATAAAAGCGGCGGCTGGACCCTTGTGCGCAAGGATGGCCGAGATCCGGCGCATCTACCGTCTGGTGACAGACGAGGAACTGGCTCGGATTGCCGGCACCGTCCATCACGGCGGGATCGTCGCAGCGGCGCGCCCTCGTCCGCTGCTTCCGTTCGACAGCGACATGGCCGAGCGGTGGGCCGAGGCCGGTGCGCCGCTGGTGGCTCTGGATGGTGTTGGAAATCCGCACAATCTGGGGGCAATTGCCCGGACCCTGGCTTTCTTTGGACTACCGCGGCTGCTGCTTTCCGGTCATCACGCACAGGCGGGGCTCTCCGATGCAGCGTACCGGGTCGCAGAAGGCGGCCTCGAGTACGTGGACATTTTCGAAGCACCACATTTGCCGCAGGCACTGAGGGAAATCAAAGACGCTTACCGTGTAGTCGGAACAGCGCTTCGCGGCGGACGTTCGCTCGGGGCCTTGCCTCAGGATCCGCGCCCGATCTGTCTGGTGCTGGGCAACGAAGAAGATGGATTGCCGGAGGCAACCCTGCGCGCGTGCGAAGCCCTGGTCACCATCCGCGGGAGCCGCGCGGTGCAGTCGCTAAATGTGTCCGCGACAGCGGCGATTCTGATCTCGCAGATCGCGTCCCGCGCCCGCTTCGCAGAGAAGCAGTCGCGCGAACCCAACCGAGCACCGCGCTCCGGCCGGACGCCGAAACGGTAGCTGGAACAGCCCAGGCTCAGAGTATGTTAGGCCGACCCACACAGGAGGTCGATGAACGCAGCAGGGTCTTGTCCAGTGCCCGCACGATCAGCTATGCTTAAGTAGGTTCGTGGGGATGTAGCTCAGCTGGGAGAGCGTCGCGTTCGCAATGCGAAGGTCAGGGGTTCGATCCCCCTCATCTCCACCATTGGATCTTTACAAAACATAATGTTAGAGAACAGTCTAGCAAATAACCCACAACTCT
>JALORT010000125.1 GCA_025458755.1 Methylotetracoccus sp. | reverse complement strand
TGATTCCCGTGCGGCACTGCCGGGTATCTTCGAATAGTTCCGCACTTCCACTCGGAACGCAGTAGGGGTCTGTGCAGGACACCGCGAGGGTCGATGCGTGAGAGCGGCGCGACGCGCCGCTCTCACGCTTTTCTCTGCAACAGCATGGTGCGCCGGCGGCCGGATCATGAGACCGGCAACTCATGCGCGGGATGACTACCGGAGTTCGAACGAAAGCAACTGCACGATCCGCTTCGAAACCTTGCCGGTAACGGGGTCCACGGATTTGATCTCGGAACGCACCGTGCGGTGGACGGCAGGCGCATACCAGGACACATCTTTTCCCAGGGTACGCTTGCCGTCCTCGATCAGTTCGGTATCGAGCACGAGCTTGAAACTGTAGAACGTTCCCGCAGGAACGGTCACCTTTTCTTTTGCCGCCACCACCGCGCGGATGACGTGGATGTGCGTGTTGCCGGTTTGCAGTATGGTTTCGGTCGAGCGGGCTTCCCAGCGTTTGCCGAGGTAGAGCGGAAAATCGAAGTATTTCAGCGGGGGCGAGAAAGTCGTCTTGTCACTGGTCGGCAGGCCGCTGCTGACCAAGTTCCACTGCGGATCGAACTTCAGGATTCGCACATAACTGCTGCGGGCATTGACGTTGCGCTAAATGTACAGTCCATTCGCAAACCCGACGATTTCCCGCGTGACGACGTTGTCGAGCTTTCTGTTCTCGAGGTCCAGCGTCTCGTAGGTATAGCGGTCGCCGACCTGGATTTGCGGCGCGGGCGCCGAATGCTCCACCTTGGGCGTCTCTGGCGCGGGTTCGGTGCGCGGTGGAGTCGGGATGGCCGATAGGTTTGGCCTGTTGGTGTTTGTGCGCGGAGTGAATCACAGAATGGTCAACATTGCAACGCAGCAATTTAGTCGTTTAGTCGGGATTTCGACGGGGTGAAGTTGACTGTCGGGGGACGAGAGCGGGGAGGTGTCCCGTGCGAGGCTCCTTGTGCTGAAGGCAACGTCGGCGGGTGTGTCGGTGTTACGCCATCGTTCTAGTCAAAACGCTTGATGGGGTACTGAAACGTCAGCAGATACTGGTCACTGTGCAAGACCGGCACCCGATAACCCCATTCCCACCGCACGCCACTGCGCCGATAGGTGGTGATGAAATGCTGCACGTATCGCCGGGGCATCGACTGCAAATGCACGACCTTGCTGATTTTCATGGACGTGAGTTCCTCGCCCCGCAAATCCCTAAAGCGGCAGCCCGTTTTGTGCTAAAAAGTTGACATGGCTGCAGCAAATCCTATCGTTCTGGCTAAATTCCGCGCCGCGCTCGACGAGCTTTACGGCGACAGGGTCGAGCGCGTCGTTTTGTTCGGTTCGCGGGCGCGGGGCGATGCGCGTCCCGACTCGGACTATGACGTGGCCGTCTTCCTCAAAGATCTTTCCGACCGCTGGGCCGAGGCCGACAAGATCGCGATTATTGCTACGGACATTCTCGATGAGACGGGGGAGGTCATCCACGCCATGCCCTACCGGGCGGGTTCCTATCAGGAACGCACGCCGCTCATGCACGAGATGAGACGGGAAGGATGCGAACTGTGACGCCGGAGGCCGCCCGCTATCTCGAAAAGGCGCGGCAATGCTTGGCCAACGGCAAGGCCAGCCTGGGTTATGGGTTAAGCAACGATGCCGGGCGCGGGGCATATCTCGCGGCTTTCCACGCCGCGCAAGCCTTCATCTTCGAAAGCACCGGCAGGGCCGCCAAGACCCATCAAGGCGTGCAAAGGGAATATTACCGACTGGCGCAAGCCGAGCCGCGCATCGACAAAGCGTTCGCTCCATTCCTGGGTCAAGCCTACAACTTGAAGGCCGTGGCCGACTACGAGACCGGCCCGGATTCCGAAATTCCGCCCGAAAAATCAGCGGGAGCCCTTGAAACGGCCACGCGCTTTGTCGATCTCATCGCCCGGCTGCTGGCCGAGAACTCCGCATCCGACCGATAAACGCCCCCCCGGCGATGTCGGGGTTGTCGGCCGAAAAACCGGGGTCACCTATTGTTCGACCCCTGATAGCACGCGCTGACCGCGAATTTAGTTTGCTTCTTTGAGCAAAGCAAACGCCGCGAGCGCCGCCTCGCGGCTTTGCTTCAAATCCACGACCGGGAGAGGATAGGTCGTTCCGAGTTCGATGCCGGCCTCACGCAGTACGACCGGCGGCGCCGTCCAGGGTTGATGGAGATAACGGTCCGGCAGGCGGTTCAGCTCCGGCACCCACGTTCGTAGATAGGTTCCCTCGGGGTCGAAGCGCTGCCCCTGCAAAACCGGATTGAAGATCCGGAAGTAGGGTGCAGCATCGGCGCCGCAGCCGGCACTCCACTGCCACCCCAGAGAGTTGTTGGCCAGATCGGCGTCCACCAGCGTATCCCAGAACCAGCGCGCACCGTGCTGCCACGGAAGGCGGAGGTTCTTGGTCAACAGCGAAGCGACTGCCATGCGCACCCGGTTGTGCATCCAGCCAGTCTGCCACAGTTCGCGCATGCCGGCGTCTACCCACGGATAGCCGGTCTGTCCGGTCTGCCAGGCCCGCAACAGCGGGCCGTCATCCGCCGTCCACGGAAAGTCGTTGAAACGCGCATCGAGCGGCTGTTCCGCCGTCGAGGGAAAGTGATACAACAGGTGATGGGCGAACTCCCGCCAGGCGATCTCGCGCAGATACCCGAACGCCTGGCTTTCCGGGCATTCAGACGGGAAATGCCGCATCCGTCCGAGCACGGCGACGGCAATCTGGCGCGGTCCGAGCTCCCCGAAGTGAAGGTGCGGGGAGAGCCGCGAAGTGCCCGGCCGGTCCGGAAAATCCCTGCCGGTGGTGTAGTCTGCGAGCGCCGTCTCGAGAAACCGCTCCAGTTGGTGCTGAGCGCCCGCTTCCCCGGGGGTCCAGACGGGGCGGAACCCGGCATCCCAGGCCATGCGGGGCAGCCAGCCCAGTTCAGCGACCGGCACGCTCTCAAGTGTGTCGGGCAGCGGCGGCAGTGTCGCCGCTGCGTCGCTGAGCGGAAACTCCAGCCCGCTGCGCTGCAGCGCTTTCCAGTACGGCGTGAAGACCCGGTACGGTTCGCCGCTGGCGTTCAAGACCTGCCACGGTTCATGCAGCAACGCGCCGTTGAAGGATTCGACTGCCACGCCTTGTTGCTTGAACTCCCGCTTGATCGCCTGGTCACGGGCGATGTGTGCGGGTTCATACAGCCTGTTCCACACCACCTTATCGGCCTTGGTTTCGGTGATAAGCTGCCGCAGCGCGCGCTCGGCGGGGCCGCGCCGGATGACCAGCCCTGAGCCGCGCCTTGCGAGTTCGGCTGATAATGCTTTCAGGCTGTGATGCAGCCACCAGCGGCTGGCGGCGCCGTCGCGCCAGGGGAGTGGGTCCGCGGATGAATCGATGAACAGCGGGATCACGCGACCATCCGTGTGAAGTGCGGCCGTCAGAGCCGGGTTGTCGGTCAGCCGGAGGTCTTGACGGAACCAGACGATCGTCACGCTCATTGGCGAACTTTCCAGTAGTGAGGAACCGCGGGGCCGTCAGGCGGCGAGACTGGCGCGCAACCTTGCCGCTGCTTCGGCGATGCGGTGCAAGGTGTCGCTGTCAAAGCGGTCGAGGCTGCGCCACTGCTGTGCGGTGCGGGGATGCCTCTCGAAGCGGGCGCGATGCCGGTCCAGGAAGTCCCAGTACAGCGTCGTGAAGGGGCATGCGTCCTGACCCAGCGCCCGGTCGGGCCGGAACCGACAGGTGCGACAGTAGTTGCTCATCCGCTCGATGTAGCGCCCACTCGCCGCATAGGGTTTGGAGGCGATGATCCCGCCGTCCGCATATTGCGACATACCCAGCGTATTCGGCAATTCCACCCATTCCACGGCGTCGACATAGACGGCCAAGTACCACGCATGCACCTGCTTCGGCTCCACGCCGAGCAGTAGTGCAAACAGTCCGGTCACCATCAGCCGCTGAATATGGTGGGCGTAGCCATGGTCCAGCGTTTGACCGATCACTTCACGCAGGCAGGTCATCTCGGTCTGCCCGGTCCAATAGAACGCCGGCAGCGGCTGCTGTGCGTCCAAAGCATTCAGGTTCAGATAGTCGGGCATCTGCGTCCAGTAAACACCGCGGACCAGTTCGCGCCAGCCGAGGATCTGTCGAATAAAGCCTTCGACCGACGCCAGCGGCGCGACACCGCGGTCATGGGCCCGGGCCGCGTGTTCGATGACCTCGAGCGGTGCGATGAGCTTCAGATTCAGCGCTGCAGCGAGCCGGGAGTGATAGAGAAATGGTTCACCGGTCCACATTGCGTCCTGGTACATGCCGAAGGCCGGCAGGCGCTTCTCGACGAACTCGACCAGGGCGCTACGTGCCTCGTCCGGTGTCACCGGCCAGTCGAATGTATGTAGGCTGCCCGGATGCGTGGGAAACTGCATCTCGACCTCACGCATCACGTCGAGGGTAATGGCGTCGGGGGCGAAGGACAGCGGACGCGGAACATGTCCCGGCCCTTCGCGGCCGAAACTTTTGCGGTTTTCGGCGTCGAAGTTCCAGCGTCCGCCCCGAGGCTTCTTGTCCTCCATCAGGACGTCGGTTTGCGCTCGCAGATGGCGGTAGAGATGTTCGGTCCTCACCACTGTCCTGCCGGCGGACCACGCGGTAAAGTCGGCCAGCGACATCATAAAGTGGCGATCCTCACGGAGGATGAGCGGGACCCCATGCTTCCGTGCCACGTGTTGGATGCCCTGCTGCAGGCGAAATTCTCCGGCGGACGCCATGATCAGCTGTTCCGGGTTCAGCCTGACGATATCGGCAGCGAGCGCCTGTTCGAGTGTTGGATAGGGATGGTCACTCAGCCGCTGATAGACGACGGGTCGTCCGTCCCGTTCCAGTGCCGCGCGGAAATGCCGCATGGCACTGAGAAACATCACGATCCGCGCTTTATGCGACCACACATAGTTGGCTTCGGCTGGAACCTCCGCCATCCAGATGCGATCCCGCCGCGCGTCGAAGTCGTCGAAAACGCCGGAATTGCGGTTTAACTGGTCGCCGAGAACGATGACGAGATGGCGGATGCGCGGTTCAGGCACCGCAGGCGCCTTCCCGACAGCGCTTGGCGAAATGCCAACGGGCGAAGCGGCGATAGCCCCATTCCAGCACCGGCAGGAGATGCAGTGTTTCGCAGAAGCGCGCGAGCCATCGGTAACGGGGGAGTTCCTGCCAGAGGTTCACAAACGCCGATGCGCCGGTCCACAGCGTCCCGTCCTGACCCAGCACATGGAACGAGGCCATGGCAGCCTGGGGCTCGATGCCGTGTCGCCGAACCTCCTCGGTGTCGCGGGTGATGTCGATCCAGCGAATGCGGCGGTCTTGTTCGAGGCGGCGGTAGTGCGCGATCTCGCGGCTGCACAGGGGACAACCGCCGTCGTAGAACACGGTGAGGGATGTTTGCATGGGGTCTCTCCTTGGGGGAACACGAGCTTCGAGTCCTGCCGGACGGCCGAGTTCCGGTCCGCACGATCAGGCCGGCTTGTGAGCGATCAGCATGTAATTGATGCCGGTAAACCGGCTGAGTCGGAACGTCCGGGTCAGCGGATTGACGCGGACACCGGTCTTGGCCCTCACGGTGAGACCATCAGTGGCCAACAGCGCGGTCAGTTCAACCGGTGTCGGAAACTTCGACCAGCGGTGCGTGCCCTTGGGCAGCCAACCGAGGATATACTCCCCCAGCACGATGGCGCCGATCAGCGACAACATCGTCCGATTGATGGTTGCGATCACCATCAGGCCGCCGGGGCGCACCAGCGCGCTGCAGGCCTGCAGAAAAAGCGGCAGATCGGCCACATGTTCCACGACTTCCATGTTCAGCACGGCATCGTAACTGCGCGCGGAGGCAGCCAAGTCCTCGGCCGTCGCCGTCTGGTAGTCGATGGAGAGGGACTGCTGGTCGGCGTGCATCTGTGCAATGCGGATGTTCTTCTCCACGACATCCACGCCGTGGACCGACGCGCCGAGCTTGGCCATCGACTCGCTGAGAATGCCCCCGCCACAGCCGATGTCCAGCAGATGCAGGCCACGGAGGGGCTCGGCATCGGCGGGGTCCGATCCGAAGTGTGCGGAAAGCTGCTGGCGCAGATACGCGACGCGCGTTTCGTTCAACCGGTGCAGAGGCCAAAAAGGGCCGGCCGTATCCCACCATGTGGTTGCCAGACGCTCGTAGTAGGCCGCTTCTCGATGGTCGATCGTGGAATGCGGCACTGTGCTTAATGTCTCCATAGGCGGGGAGTTTAACCTGTTTACCGGGGACGAAATACGAAGAGGGCCCGAGCACGCTCTTTCAGGGTACGCGTCTTGCCGCCCGTCAGCGCGTGCACCTCTGGGTGAGCGAAGGTCGCGCTTAGAATCGACCGTTCCCGCATCCACTGGGCTGAGAGTCTCGGCGGCGCCCAATTTCCATCGAACGGCTGAAAGC
>JALORT010000124.1 GCA_025458755.1 Methylotetracoccus sp. | reverse complement strand
CATCTGGCGATATTCGCGTTCTCCTTGAGCCTGCTGGGCACTTTTCTGGTACGCTCGGGCGTCCTCACTTCGGTGCATGCCTTCGCCTCCGACCCGACCCGCGGCCTTTTCATCTTGGTACTGCTTGGTATAGTCGTCGGCGGGTCGTTGATTCTCTATGCGATCCGAGCGCCTGTGTTGCAAGACGCGACAGTGTATGCGCTTTTCTCCAAGGAGAACCTGCTGCTCGTCAACAACCTTCTGCTGGTGACGGCATCAGCCAGTATTTTGCTCGGAACCCTTTACCCGTTGATTTTGGATGCCCTTAACTTGGGCAAGATCTCCGTCGGCCCACCCTATTTCGCTTCCCAGTTCACGCCGCTGATGGTCCCGGTTTTTCTCATCGCCGGCTGGGCGCCGTCGGTGGCCTGGCGGCAGGGAGATGCCGCCAAGATCGCCAGAATGTTCCGGTTTCTGTTGCCTCTGAGTATCGCGGCGGCTGCCGTTATCAATGCGCTGACCTGGAGTCCTGTGGATATCACTGCGATGACCGGGATGTCGCTCGGCATCTGGCTTCTGGCGACGAGTTTAACCACCTTCTGGTCTCGTGCCCGATTGAGAGAAACCCTGATTCTGGGGTTGCGGTCCCAGTCGAGAAGCACATACGGTATGACTATCGCCCACTTGGGGCTCGCCGTGTTTCTCTTCGGCGTCGTTGTCTCGAATCGCTTCAGCGAGGAAAAGACCGTTCGGTTCGCCCCGGGGCAAACGGTCACCCTGGCACAATACCGCTTTACTTTTAAGGGCACGGAGAGCTTGGAGGGTCCGAACTATCTGGCCGAGGAAGGCCATTTCAGTGTCAGCGTTGAGGGCGGCCCGCCCTTGCAGCTCAGGCCGCAAAAGCGGACTTACAATTCGCAAGGGAGAACAATGACCGAAGCCGCGATCGACCCTGGCCTGTTCCGGGATCTCTATATCGCGCTCGGAGAACCCATGGATCACGGCGCGTGGAGCGTACGACTCCATTACAAGCCGCTCATCCGCTGGGTCTGGCTCGGCGGGCTTCTGATGATGACGGGAGGGCTGCTGTCGGCCAGCGACCGCCGTTACCGCTTGGCGGCGACCCGCCGGGTCGCCTTGACCCTTGACACCCGGGGAATTTTGACCGGATCCGATTCACCATGCGCTACGTCTTGCCGCTCGCCGTCTTCTGCATCTTAACTGATAGTCCTCGCCGTCGGCTTGCGACTGGATCCCAGGGAAAAAGTGCCTTCACCTGTGATCGGGCAACCCATGCTTCTATGAGCCTTCTGCCGTCAAGTACCGAAATCCTGTGAATTGCATTTCTTTGTCTTTGCTGTTTTTCTGCTGTTTGGCGTTCTTGAAAAGATCCAACGCCTGCTGTCGCCTCACCTTGCCGACCCGGTCGCGGTTTGTCTCAGCGCCGTGCGCCTTCACCTTCTATCCGTGCTAGGCTTTTGCTCGCGCCTGAACCCGTATTCCGAGCTTGCTCCCATAGTCCTCGGCGACACCGTGAGTTTGTTCTGAGGGCGGCGATGCACTCGGCCACGTTTGTCATTCGCTTTTTGCCGTTGGGGCCGGGTCAGTTCCTCGGCGGTCCGCCTGCAACCCGCTTCGAAGCGCTGGAACGATACAGGCCTTCTGAGGCTTTCGGATCCTTCAGTTCCGACGGCGGGATCATCAACCATGCGCTTACGCCTCCCCGCCGACGGGCTTTGAAGCCCACGCGCCAGCCCTGGGTCTCCGCAAGTTGACGGGTGATCGCGAGGCCCAAACCGCTGCCGCCGGTCGTTCGGCTACGGGAGGATTCGATTCGATAGAAAGGCCGAAACACGGTCTCGGCCAACTCCGGAGGAATACCGGGGCCACGGTCGCGGACACCGATGAAAATCATTCCCCGGAGGCGCCGGCGGACCACGTCGATCCGACCCTCGCCGCCATAGCGCGAAGCATTCGCGAGTAGGTTGTCGACGCTCCGTCGCAACGACACTGGGGCGATCTGTTCCACGCAGGTAGAGCCGCGCACCGATAGCCGCAGCGATCGTTCCGGAGCCTGAGCCTCGGCGGCTGAAATCGCTTCGGCCAAGACCGCGTCGATGTCCGTCGTTTCCGGTGGTTCACGTTCCCGAGCCCGGGCGAGTTCCAGTTGGGCGCCGATAAGCCTGTCCATTTCCATAACGTCGCGTTCCAGACGCGCTACCAGCGGTGAGGAAACCTCCTCGCCGAGCAGTCCCAAGGCCATTTTCATGCGCCCCAACGGGCTCCGCAGGTCATGGGATACACCGGCTAGTAAGGTGGTCTGGTTCTCGCGTCGCGCTTGAAGCTGACCGGCGGTTGCATTGAAGATGCGGGCCAAGTCGGCAAATTCCGCCTCACCGGTTTCCGGCAATGGAGCCAGCCGGTCGCCCTTGCCGATCAGCCGAGCGGCCTCCGCGAAGCGTGCGACGGGCGCGGTGACCCGCCGGGCCAAGAGCCAAGCCAAGACAAAGGTTGCGAGCAAGCCGGCGGCCACAATCCAGGCCAGGGCCAGGCTGGGGCGGGGCACGACCTTGGTTTTGGAAAACTCGAACCGCAGCCGGTGACCTTCCCGAAAAAACTCCACCTGAAAGTGCTCGTGACCGATTTCCGATACACGAACTGAAGGACCAGCGCCCACATGAGCCGACAGCGCCTGGCGAAGGAATGCGGCATACGGGTAAGACTGAGAGTCCGCGGCCAGCGGCGCTGGGGCTTCCAGCAATCTAAGCCGATGTTCGGTGCGGAGTTCCGCCTCAAAAACCGGGCGCTGTTCGGGCGGCATTTCGACCCAGACCCGGGCCGCCAGAACCAAGAGGTCCGCGAGATCGTCCGCGGAGCGGTAAGCCAACGGCAACACTAAGTTAAAGAAGATCGCCAGCCCAGCGACGAGCTGAAACACCAGTAGCCCACCCGCGATGGTCAGCGCGGCCTGCGCAAACAAGGACGGGCGTCGACTCATGCGTGCGCGTGCCCGCCGGGGGTGAATAGGTACCCCTCGCCCCAAATCGTGCGGAGATAAATGGGAGATTCCGGCCTGGGTTCGATCTTACGGCGCAGCCGAGTGACCCGGACATCGATGCTCCGGTCGAAAGGCGAGAGCGCATAACCCTTCAGGATGCTGAGGAGATGATCGCGCGACAGCACCTGGTTGGGGAGCTCCAGCAGAACATGAAGTAAGTCAAACTCGCCCGCCGTCAATGGAATTTCGGTGCCATTGCGCGTCAGCGTATGAGTGTTCAGATGCAGATGAAACGGGCCAAAAGGCAGCGTCCGAGTCTCTTGCCCGGTTTCGGTGCCGCCGGTGCGGCGGAGGACCGCGCGCACCCGAGCGAGGAGTTCGCGCGGCCCGAACGGCTTCGACAGATAATCGTCCGCACCTAGTTCTAGTCCTACCACCCGATCCACCTCATCGCCCCGCGCGGAGATGATGATAACGGGCAGGCGATCGTGCTCCCGCAGCCAGCGCAGCAGACTCAAGCCATCCTCGCCAGGTAGCATCACATCCAGTACCACCAGGTTTGCGGCGTTTCGGCTGTATGCGGCACGCAGCGCCGCACCGTCGCCCACGCCGTCTGCCTGGTAACCGCTGCGATTGAGGTAGTCCATCACCAGTTCCCGTAGCTCCGCATCGTCGTCCACCACGAGGATTCGTTTCCGATCCTCAGGCATAGTCACTTCTAAGTCCTCGTCAATTGCAATATTCGAGCTTCATCTTGATGCCAGATAAAGCGCTTTGTTTGTCATGGCCTCGTCGGACCAGGCAAGTTAGTACCAGGTTTCGGCAACAAAAAAGCCATCAACACGCGGACTGCGCATAGCCCCCGTCGATTCTTGGCTGCCGGGTGCGGGTTTATGCCCGAGGACAAAGGGCAGGCATGCTGCAATCGCGACTTGGACGTTTGCGAGCCAGCACTGCATCCGATGTTGCAACGCCTTCTGCCAGTCGCCTTTAACGGCTGGGTTGCGTTTCCTCGGTCGGGGATGCGTGCGCGGCGGAGGCTGAACTTGCCACGTTCTCCTCCACCACAAACATCCCCGGACTCATCCCCATCCACCAACTCCAGGCGAAGGTAACGGCCAGTGGGGGCATGAAGTCGACAACTTGTGCGCTCTCCACCATATCAAACTCGAGGCCCAGGGGCGGTACGATAACCGGGTGATTGCACCGCGTCAGTTCGCCGCCATCGATGACCCACTTGACCCGCACGTTACGCTGACCGATTCGGAATCCCTGAGGGCTTTCGATGGCGCCGGGATTTGCCGGTTGCCTTTGCAGAATCTCATCGTCCTGCACCCTGCAATAGGTACCCAGACAGTCCGGACAGTGAAACGGTGTTATTCCGACCCTTGAGATTGGTGCCTCGCGCCCCGGAACCTAGACCGGCAGACGGCACAGATGGCGGCAATACACCTTATTCCCGGACCGGCTGCCCTCGACGCCTCCCTTCGCGCTTGCATGCAGCTGAAATTCGCGTCTCTGAATACAGGCCCGGGAATGCGCCAGGGTCAAGTTACTGCTTATCGCGAGAATGTTGCTCTGCGTCGCCACGGCAAAAAAGCCCCGTACGCAGCCCCGCATGGCAACTGCATGCCGCGCGGAAAAAATCTTGGCAAGGTCCGTTACGGCTGAAACACACAGGCGCCGTTTCGCTGTCCTCGGAACGATCGCCAACCACCCGGCTCCAAGGCCCGCATGGGCGCCGACAGCCACGCGCATTGCACAGCTCATAACCGTGCCCAGCACAGCAGCTAACCATTGGCATCCCGGGAAGCAATGACTGGAAGCGTGTTGGCAGAAATGTTTAAAGCAGCCTCGCGACTGGAAACTGTTGAAGCAAGTTGTTACAGACTCGAGAATACAGCCTTGGCTGCTGCTCGGCCATGGAAACACAAGCAATCGGCGTGCCAACGGTACAAAGCCCTATTTCCGCTAGGCTTGAAGCGATTCGAGGCGGTCGCAAGGGGCGTATGGCTGTGGGTAATCACACGGGAGTGTGTGAAGTGGCGCACTTCGAAAAAAGCCCGACATTTTGAGGGCTTGTCTACGTGCCAAGGCGAGACGCATCCAAAGCAAGACCGTAACGGATTCGGAGTGCAGCGACCATCCGCCCATTTCGCTGCCACTTCAGCAGGACTATGAATCCGGCGCACATGTCCACCGCGACAGGAGCGATAGCGCGAGGCGGCGTCACTGCTCGAGCCACGGCGGAGTTGATTCGCGCATTTTCGCGGATTAGCCGTTGAACCGGATGTTTGGAGTCCGCGCGGGAACCGGGCGGAAGGCCCAACACAAGGGATCCTACACGGCGTCAAGTCACTTTGCGGGAGCCCTGTCGAAGCGGGGTGTCTGGACGGGTCGGCTGTCGCTATGGAGCAGCGGGAGTTGAGCGCGGTACAATCGCACCCGCGAAGCGGCCAGATTTTGGGCTGGCGCGACGAACTGCCCCGCTGCTGCTTCACGTCGAGTATGGCGATAACGCATGCCGCTGCCTTGCAGTCCGACCGCAGATCACCCGCAGTTCAAGACGATGTCCCAAATCCTTTCAGCGTTGTTGGCCATGATCCGTTTGCTCGCCGGCAGCAGGCTCGTTGCTGCGACGGTGCTTCTGAGCGCCGTGATTTTTTGGGCGGATGCGTTGCAGGCTCACGAGCGGTGGATCTTGACCCCGGAACAGATCGCCGAGTGGAACGGCAAGCCGCTGCCCGGGCTCTACACGGACTTGTCGGCGCTGAACGTGGCGCTGATTTCCGCGTTCGCGCTGTTCACGGTCGGTTGGATTCGTTTGGGCTTCACCGGCGCACGCGAACTGTTTCCGGATCTGCAGGCGAGACTGGGCTCGTACGGCGATCATGTCGCGCCGATACTGCGCTTCTGTCTCGCGTGGATACTGATCTCTTCGGCTCTGGGGTTGGAGCCGCGGGTCGGCATTGAACGCTTCGCGTCTCCGACGCTGTTTGCCCCCGATCTCGAACTCAGTCTAGTGGGGCCCATCGGCAGGGGTTTCGAATGGGTGGAATTGCTGCTCGGACTGGGATTCCTGTTCGGGATCTATGTTCGATGTTGTGCGGCCGCGCTGTTAGTTCTTGCGTTGCTCAGTACGCTGCTATTTCAAGATGCCATGTTCGCCTATGCCGGGGCGCTGGTCGGCGTGGCGATCTATCTGCTGATGCAGGGTCCAGGCAGTTATTTCGTGCCGATGCCTACTCATCCGAGCCTGCTGGATTGGCAGGAGCGGTTGGCCGCGCAGCCGCGGCAGCGCGCGCAGGCCATCATGCGGGTGTTGACGGGCATCAATATCTTCTACTTGGCCGTTTCCTACAAAATCCTCCAGCCGAATCTGACGCTCGGAATCGTAAGTCTCTACCAGGTCCCACTGCTGTCTTCGGCCCCCGAGATGTTTACGCTGGTGATGGCATTGGTGGAGTTCACCTCGGGACTCCTGATCATCGCTGGAATTCTCTTGCGTCCGCT
>JALORT010000123.1:470-6964 GCA_025458755.1 Methylotetracoccus sp. | reverse complement strand
GGTTTCGCATAGAACGCGGTGACCTTTGCGACGAATTTCCCAAGTCGACGATGGTCAATCCGGCGGGTCACCGCCGCATTGGCCCACATCGAATGCACTCTGCCCCAATTCGGAGATGTCATGCGCCCTTGTTCATCGATAAACGGCAACCAACGCTCCCGTCCGTCCGCGTCACGATACGTCAGCGCCAGGATATGATTGTAGCCCTCGAAGTGATCGTGCAGATAAAGGGGGTGTGGTGTGATGCCAAGGAACGTGTGGGAAAAGCCGATCAATCCGTTGCTCACCGCAGCAAGGACGGCGCCTGCTTCGCTGGATTTGGGATCGAAGCCGAGCCGGTACAGGATGCCGTAATGCAGCGTGCAGTTGAGCTGCAGCACCAGTACCAGGATCAGCGACTTGGCGATCCGTTTCGCCTGTTGACGTTCGGTCGCGGCCAAGCGTTGAAGCAGTCCACCCAGCGGCGGCAGCGGCTTTTCCGCACGGTCGGGCAGGCCCGCACAGGAGTCGTCGCAGACTTCTCGCGCTCGGTTGTCGGCGATGCGGCGGTAGGTGGCGCGAGCCAGGTGGTAGATGCCGGGAAGCATCAGGATCAGCGCCAGCGGTGCCGTATAGCCCATATGCCGGAGGATGCGGAGGTAGGTGTCCACTCCGGAATAGCGGCGTCCGCGGTCATCGATCGCGTAAAGATCTTTTAGCAGTTCGGCATCAGGAACGTCCGCTAACTGGACGTAACTCCGGGCGTGGGTCTGCAGCCCTCTAAATGCGATGGCCTTTCGCACATCGAAATGCTCGACGAAGATGACGGTGCGGTTGCACAACGGACAGAGTTGATCGTAAAGCACGGTCAGCGTTGGCCGTGCCGCACGAAGCCTCGCGCCGATGCATCTCCACCAAGCGAACGGAACCAACAAGAAATAATGCACCAACATGCCGAAGCCGAACGGGTAGATGTTCAGCGAGACGATGATTCCGGCGTGCAGGGACGCGCCCACGGCCAGCAAAGGCACCCGGAAAGGACGAAAGTAGAACAGGAAGATGAACAGGAACTGAAAGACCAGGATGCCGTAGCCGATCAGTTTCTGCAGCGGTTCGATGTTCAGCAGCCAGGACAGATCGAGCGGTGACATGTAGTAGGGCAACGAGGACGGCAGCCAGGGGCCCAACCCGTGGCGCCAGAACTCTGCCGAAAGCTTGTGGATCGCGGAATCCAAGTAGATCAACCCAAGGGATACAGCAAGCGGAATGAAGTACGCCAACACGGAAACGCTCGCCGGCGGAGCGTAACGCCGGCCGGGGGTCGAAAGGAGCCACTTCAGCCGCAGATTATCGAGCGACAAGGCCCGCTCGCTGGGCAGAAAGATCAGCAGGAAGCTGGAACCGAGCATCAACTGATCGAAGCCGCCGTCGAAATCTTTCCACATCGGTGTGAACACCGTGAAGACCAGCCAGAACAGATAATTCGCGGCGGCTGCGCTGCGTGTTCGGTAGCCGAGCGCGAGGAACAGGGCGGCAATAGCCCAGAAGACAAGGAACAAATGAATCGAAGGCGATGCTGGGTCCAGATACGGCAGCGGATCAAAGATCAGGTGCCGGAAGTGATACAAGAACAGGATTTCCTGCAGGGCGACGAGTGCAAAGAAGATGCGGAACAGCCCCAATCCAGTGGCCGGTACCTGTTTCGCGAGTCCTTGTTGAACAGCGTGGAGAAGAAAGCGATACATGAGCGTGAGCGTTAAAGGGGGACTGGGGTTGAGTTGTCGCTTCCGATCCGGTCTCCGCCGGAAGCGGGCGCCCGGTCGATGCGGAATGAACCCGTGCCGGCGAATTCCGCTGCCCTGGAAGGAGGTGCAGTATGCCCCTGAACGGAGCGGATGCCCAGAGGCTCCAAGCACAAACCCGACCCCGATCACCGCCAAGCGCCTGGAGCTCCACGAAACACCTGAGCAGCTTTGCTTTTGCCGCCGCATCGGGTTACAAGACTGCCTTCACCACCCATGAGACCACAGGAGCAGGGCATATGAATCCGCCGACCCAGACGACCTCTTCGACCATCCTGCGGCCCGATTCAACCGAGCCTCCCGCGGTACCGTCTGCGCAGCCCGACGACACCGGGAAAAGCGTGCTCGACCAACAGACCTTCCAGGTCATCGAGGTGGGCGAGTTGTTCGGGGCGTTGAATCACACGACGACCCGGATCGGCCAAGCGGTGTTGTACCGTTCACTGACCTTGCCGCCGACTTCGGCAGCCGCCATACGAGAAAGGCAGGCCGCGGTACGGGAGCTGGAGGCAAACCCGCCGCTGCGCGAAGGGGTGGAGCGGTTGCTCGAGGGCGCCAAACAACGGGAAGACGGCTTCTACCACCTGGTGTTCGGACGTTTCCTCGGGATGGTCAGTGCCCCGGCCCACCCGCTGGAATTCGAAGGTTACGGCTACACGCAATACAAGAAGGGAACTCAGTTCATGCTGGAACTGGTTGAGGCGGCCGATCGGCTGCCGACGCCGGGCAGCCCGTACCTGCTAGGGCTGGTCGAAGGGATCCGGGGATTCACCGCATCACGGGCGTATGCGTTGATGAAAGGACCGGTTTATCGCAGCGAGAAAGCGCTGCTGACGAAGGCCGAAAAGAAGTGGTACATCCCGGCCGTCAAATTCCGCCCGTCCCTGTTCAAGCCAGTCGGCCTAACCGTTGCCCTGCTGCTGCTTCTGGCCATCCTGGAGTTCGTGCCGCTGGTGTTGGACATGGCCGCGTCCATCGCGCCGGTATTCTGGTTGTTCGTGCTGCCAATCTCTTTTGTCTACTTCCCGATCGTCGGCGGATTCGACCGGGATGGATGCATCTATCCGCTGCGGGATCTGTTCAGGAAATCTCCGGAGGTGCAGCAAACGCTGGATGCTCTGGGCCAGCTGGACGAACTGGTCAGCTTCATCCGTTACCGGCAGCACTTTCCGCATCCGGTCTGCCTGCCGAGCATTCTGGATGAGAAGCGGCATTCACTGGTCGTCAAGAAGCTCCGCAACCCCGTCCTCGCGAAGTCGTCAACCGATTACGTCCCCAATGACATCGCGCTCGATAGCACCCGCCTCTGCTTCGTGACAGGACCCAACAGCGGCGGCAAGACCGCATTCTGCAAGTCATTGGCACAAACACAGCTCTTGGCGCAGATCGGCGCGTATGTGCCGGCTGAGGAAGCGGCGTTGACCGTGGCCGACCACATTTTCTACCAGGTGCCGGAGATCAGTCATCTCACCGATGGCGAAGGCCGTTTCGGGACGGAACTGAAACGCACCAAGGCGATTTTTCTCGCCGCGACGCCGAGGAGCCTGGTCATCATGGACGAGCTCTCGGAAGGCACGACCCATGAAGAGAAGATCGAAATCTCGGTCAGCATCTTGGACGGGTTCAGGGAAAAAGGTAACACCACGCTGTTGATCACCCACAATCACGAGCTGGTTGACCGCTACCAGCAGCAGGGGATCGGCCTGGCCCAGCAGGTGGAGTTTGAGAACGATCGCCCGACTTATCGTCTGATCGACGGCATTTCGCGAGTCAGCCACGCCGACCGGATTGCCCGCAAGATTGGCTTTTCCCGAGACGACATTGCCCAGTATCTCAGCGAGAACAAGTGAGGATTCGATGCTTCAGGTCCAGCAAATTCCGGCTCTGAGCGACAATTACATCTACCTGATCCATGAACCGGTCACCGGTGCAACGGCGGCGGTCGACCCGGCCGAGGCCGAAGCAGTCCTCGAGGTGCTGGCGGCAAGGGCTTGGAATCTGACAGTGATTCTAAACACCCACCACCATAGCGACCATGTCGGCGGCAATCTGGCGCTGAAGCAGCGGACCGGCTGCGCGATCGTTGGCTCGCACTGGGACCGGGAGCGCGGCCGCATACCGGGGATCGACCGCGGCATCGGGGACGGTGACGTTATTCCCTTGGGCCGCGCGTCGGCACGTGTGCTGTCGGTACCGGGTCACACCCTGGGGCATGTGGCCTACCAGTTCGCGAATGAGGCGCTGCTGTTCTGCGGGGATACGCTGTTCGGGATGGGGTGCGGCCGGCTGTTCGAAGGCTCGGCGGAGCAGATGTGGACCTCGCTGAGCAAGCTGCGAGGTCTCCCTCCCCACACAATGGTTTACTGTGCGCACGAATACACCGAGGCCAACGGCCGGTTCGCGCTTTCGCTCGAGCCGGGCAATGCGGATCTGATCGCACGCATGCGTGACGTGGAAGCGTTGCGCCGACACGGGCGTCCGACCGTGCCCTTCACGCTGGCCGAGGAAATGGTGACCAATCCGTTTCTTCGGCCGCAGAGTCCGCCGTTGCGCGCGGCGCTGGGGTTGATGGACGCGGACGATGGCGAAGTGTTCGCAGAAATACGTCGCCGCAAGGACGGGTTTCGCGGCTAGCGGCCGTTCGGACCGGAAGTCACGGTGCTCGCGGGGGAAACAAGCCCGCGATCGTCTCTAGACTGCGGTCGGTGCTCAGCTCAGCATTCGGACGAGTTGGTCCAGCGGCGGCAGCACCAGCATCTTCACCAACTGGATGCCGATGATCGGAATCAGCGGCGACAAATCGAGCCCGCCCATCGGTGGAAGCAGTTTCCTCGCCCACTTCAGCATCGGGTTGGTGAAGCTGTACAGCAGTGAGACCGCCGGGTTGTAGCGGCTGACGTGGAACCAGCTCAAGACCACGGTGATGACGATAGCAAAGAACAGCACGTTCAGAATCAAATCGAGCAATTGTGAGGTCGCGAAAACGGCCAGTGCAGCTGGATTAAGGTCCACGCCCTGCAGCGTCAGCACCAGGTAGGACGCGATCATCTGCAGCGCCAGCATCAGCAACAGGGTCGCAGAATCGACTCGTCCAAGCGGCGGGATGAATCGCCTCAGCAGCCCGACCGGAGGCTGGGTAACCTTCACGATCATCTGGCTGATGGGGTTGTAGTAGTCCGCATTGAACCACTGAAACAGAAAACGCAGCACCAGTGCGAATAAATACAGGCCGAAGATCGTATCGATCAGAAAAATGGCCGGCTGGGTGAGATAGCCGCTATCCATCAGGTCGCTCCCAATTGGTTTGACAATTCGACGGCGCGGTCTCTCGCGGCGCGCATCGCCGTTTCCACAATGCCGCTCAGGCCAGCCCGTTCAAAAGCCGCGATCGCTCGCTCGGTCGTTCCTCCGGGCGAGGTGACGCGGACACGAAGTTCGGCCGGGGCCTCTTCCGACTCGATGGCAATCCTGGCGGCGCCGAGCGCCGTCTGCTGCGTCAACAGACGCGCCGTGTCCGCATCCAGTCCCAGTTTTACAGCGGCCTCGGTCATGGCCTCCATCAGCAACAAAAAATAGGCCGGGCCACTGCCGGAAAGGGCGGTGACCGCATCGAGCAATTCTTCCCGTTCGACCCAAACGCTGATGCCGATCGACCGCATGATCATCTCGGCCCAGTCCCTGTGTTCGCGGCTCGCTTTGGCGTTGCCGTGCAGCGCGGTGGCGCCGGCACCCACCAGCGCCGGGGTGTTCGGCATGCAGCGCACGATCGCTTGACCCCCGCCGAGCCATCGGTCGATGGCGGACTCGCCGACGCCGGCGGCGATCGAGATGATCAGCGGATGGCAACGCTGCACCGTAGCGGTGATCTCGCGACACACCGAGGCCAGGACCTGAGGTTTCACCGCCAGAATGACGATCTGGGATTGTGCCACCAACGAAGGATTGTCGCTGCAGGGGCCGACGGCGAAGCGGTGCTGAGTCGACTTCAATTGTTCCGGATCCGCGTCGGACACGCGGATGCTGGCCGTAGCGTAGCCGTTGGCCAGAAGCCCTCCGATGAGGCTTGCAGCCATGTTGCCGGCTCCGATAAAGCCCAAGCTGGGTTGTTTCATAGCGAGGTCCTGGCGGGAATCTCAAAGACCCTATGATACTGGACGTTGACCCCGCGCGCTCACGGATGAACCGTCGCCGTCTGACGCGGCCGCTCACCGAAAATCGCTGAACCGATCCGAACCATCGTGGCGCCTTCCAGCACGGCGGCCTCCAAGTCGTCGGACATGCCCATTGATAATGTATCCAGATCCGCTCGCTGCAGCGACTCGAGCGCTTCGCGCAGGCGGCGGAATGCCGCGCGCTGGACTTCGAGGTGCTGGCCCGGCGCGGGAATACCCATCAGGCCGCGTAGGCGCAGATTCGGGAGTTCCGCGGTCGCAGCGACCAGGTCGGACAACCCGTCGAAACCGATGCCGGACTTGGACTTTTCGCCGCTGACGTTAACCTGGATGCAGACATTCAGCTTAGGAAGTGACGCGGGATGCTGTTCGTCCAGTCGTTCCGCGATCTTCAACCGATCCAAACTATGCACCCAGTGGAAATGTTCGGCGATCGCGCGCGTCTTGTTCGACTGGATCGGTCCGATGAAGTGCCAAGTGATATCACAATGTCCGAGCAGTGCTTGCTTGGTCAGCGCCTCCTGAACGTAACTTTCCCCGA
>JALORT010000123.1:0-459 GCA_025458755.1 Methylotetracoccus sp. | reverse complement strand
CACGGTAAGCCGCCAATATCACCCGCGCCGGAAACGTCTTGCTGACCGCGATCAGTTTGACCGCGCCCGGAGCACGGCCAGCAGTGTTTTCCGCACGGTTGATGCGATCACGCACGCCGGCAATGCGGGTCGAGATCGACTCCCGACGGTTAGAAGACGATGTTGTCGTCATAAGTAAGTTCGCTCGCAGGAACGTTTTTCCTGATTTGTGATGAGAGAGCCGCGGCCGCGGGATGGCTGTTTGCGGATCGGCTCGGTCGGAATGTCTCTAGAGCTTTCAGCTGTCGAAGCCTATCTTTGCGTGTATTCTGCTGTGGAATATGCCGCAGCGGCCTGCGGCAAATCACGCACTTTGCGTGCGACAAAATGCCCCATAGGATCATGGACTTATATGCGTTAACATACACCCACTCGATACGATAAATCCTCAACAGATGATCGACGCGAGTACGCATAACC
>JALORT010000122.1 GCA_025458755.1 Methylotetracoccus sp. | reverse complement strand
TGAGAATTCCCGCTGAGCCATGGCGCTTGTGGTCGTAGTTGACGGTCACGCTGCCGTTCACCGCATTGACGCGTACATCGTGAACACCCTCCTGCGACTCCAAACCGCTCTTGATTTGATCCATCAATGCGGCATCTCTGCTCTGGCGATGCAGTGTCAGCCGCAGGCGCCCGGGCACCAGGCTGGCGATAGTGGCCGTGTGACGTAGTTTCGATGTTTCCTGATTCATGGTGTTTCTGCCCATGGTTGATACTTGTCGACCGTGTTCGATCGTGTGCCGCCGACGAAGACTGGCGGCGGCGAGCAGGGACGGTACAATAGTTTAGACGTAATTTGATGCGGGTCACGACCGACGCGAACGGGTCAAATCATCTGCGAGGCTTTCACTGAACCACCGCTATGCACGTATTGCGCAAAACCGTTGAGGTTCTTGCGTTCGTAGCGCTCCGTCGGTGCTCCGCAATCGATTGAGATGCAATGCCGCCCATCTACCGTGCACCGTGGCGAGACGACTGGCCCGGCAGCGCGCGCGGGGTCTGTAACGACCCACTCTTGCGTCGCCGATCAGCGGCATTTTCCGTTCATGGCGCGCCGCGTCCGGATTCTCGTCACGGGTTGGTTCGGGCGTGCATCTGAGCGCTCGCGGAAGTTTTTGTCAGATCCGGACGCCTCGTCGCATCCAGACTCCGGCGTCTTGATTCCCGTGAGATGTGCTGACGGATCAGCCTTTTTGTTGCACGTCAGTGCGCTCGGTGTCAGACTCGGGCATCGGGCCGAGTTCTGCATGGGACGGAATTTTTCAGTTCGTGGGGGGCTGCGCATGTGCCTACGGTCATCGCAGCCGGTTGCAAACGAAGACCGCATTCCATGGCCTGCAGCGGACTGTCTGGTCGCTACGGCATTCGATGGATATGCCATTTCCGTGGTGTGGGAATTGGAGGTCACAGCGCCGGTTACGCTTTTCTCAACAGTGTGTGGGACATGCCGTGCGGGGGTTCCAGGGACCCTCCGTTCGCACTGGGTGAATAGCGAGCTTCAGGTGGAATGAAAAACCTGAGCTTGGGAGTCAAAAACAAACACCGCTGCTCCTTCAGTCAGGTTTTCGGCAACACCGGCTTTGAGCATTGCGGAGGGTTCACTCCCAACGCGATGGCTCGGCCGATCGAGCACTCGGGATTCATAAGGCAGTCTGCGCCTCATGGAGCGGACGGTGCCGTTGTCGCGCGACAGGGATCCGCGGCGCTAACTTTGACTTTGTCGCATGGAAGCCATGAAGTTGGACATGTACCTTAAACATTTTGGTTTTCAACAGCCTCCGTTTGCGATTAATCCGGACCCGCGTTTCCTCTACCTGAGTCCGCGGCATCAAGAAGCACTCGCGCACCTGCTGTACGGCCTCGGAGAAGGCGGCGGGTTCGTGATGTTGTCGGGCGAGGTGGGAACGGGTAAGACCACGTTGTGTTTCACGTTGCTGGAACACCTGGGTGACAACGTCGACGTAGCCCTGATTCTGAATTCCCGCCTGAATAGCCTGGAACTACTCGCCGCCCTCTGTGATGAACTGCACATCCCGTACCCGCGCGAATCGGACAGTCGCAAGGTGTTGATCGATCGGCTGAATCAATTCTTACTGGCCAATCATGCGCAGGGACGACGAACGGTGGCGGTCATCGACGAGGCTCAAAACCTCAGCATCGATGTGATGGAGCAGATCCGTCTGCTGACGAATCTCGAGACGCCGACCACGAAACTTCTGCAGATCGTTCTGGTTGGCCAACCGGAGTTGCCGCACTTGCTGGCCCGCCCGGATTTACGTCAAGTGAATCAACGCATCACCGCACGCTATCATCTGGGATCGCTGGATGCGGCGGACACGCGCCAGTACATTCGCCATCGCCTGTCGGTGGCCGGCGGCTCACCTACTGTGTTCAGCGCGTCGGCGCTTCGTGCCGTGTTCCGCCTCTCGAAAGGGATTCCGCGCCTGATCAATGTGATCTGCGACCGTGCGCTACTTGGGGGATTCACGCTCGATCGCACCAAGATCGACCGCCGAATCGTCGAGAAGGCCTATCGCGAAGCTTACGCGCGGAACCGTCCGAACCTGTGGATATCGGCGCTTGCAGCCAGCCTGTTTCTTGGCCTGGCCGTCACGTCGGTTCACACGCTGGACCGGAGCCATCGCCTGGTCACATCTCGGCCTGCGATCAGTGCGGACGGCGGGGCCGAACGCGAGCTTTCCGGCGAGGTTCAGCCCCCGCTCCGCAACGCCGAAGCCAAAGCCGAGCCCACGGCAGCCCTAGTCACGACACCTGCAGCAGCGGTTAGGCCGCCGAGCAGCCCGGTGTTCTCGGTGTGGGTCGATGATCCCGCGCGCAGCGAGCCGATGGCACTGGGACGCCTGGTTCACCGCTGGCGTCCGGATTGGCCCTTACAGCCGATCAGTTGCGACCGCATCAGGTCATTGGGTTTGCGCTGTCTGCGTCAACGCGGGGCTTGGGAAGATCTCCGCCGGCAGAATCTGCCCGGCATTTTAACCATTCGAGGCGCTGGGGACGGCGAACGCGCCGTGTTATTGCTCGATGCCAATGAGACCGAAGCGGAATTTCTGGATCACGACGGAAAGACGATCAAATTTCCGACCATCGAGCTTCTTTCCCGTTGGGCCGGTGAGAGTCTCGTCGTCTGGGAGCCCCCATCGAATCGCGCGTTGTTGGTCCCGGGAATGGTAGATCCGGCGATCCTCTGGTTAAGGCAACGGCTAACGGCCGCGGGGTACGGTGCCGCACCCTCCGGTTCGCCGCAATCCTTCGACGAGCCCTTGAAGTCGGCGCTGATGCGTTTTCAGGGAAACTGGGGCATCCAGGTGGACGGGGTGGCTGGTGAGAAAACGCTGGCCGCGCTCAGTGGCATCCGGTCAAGCTTGGATGTGCCATTTATCAGCCATAATGCCACGCCCTAGAAACGCGCCATGTCTTACATTCTGGAAGCACTCCGCAAATCGGAACGGCAGCGACGCGAAATCGAAGAGCAGCCGTTGGTCCGGCTCAATGCAGTACCCGTCAAGGAGCGATCGCGTTGGCGGATAGCCATCGTAGTCCTTTCGGCACTGACCAATGTCGTGGTGTTGGCTTACCTGGTGGTGCCCGTGGTGTTCCCGCATCGCCCGGTGTCATCTTCCGACTCCGCGCCGGCCCGGCGAACAGATGCGCCGGTAGCCGACCGAAGCAAAGACATTCGGCCGGATCAGCCTGTGCTCACGGGGGATTCGCCAGCGGCGGCTAACGAACCGGAAGTCAACATGGCGACGCCTCATGAACCGCCCCGATCCGTGAAGCCGAAACCCGCCCCTTCGTCTTTCGGGTCAAAAATCACTCCGCCGAGTCGGGTCGCTAAAGCGGTCGTCAAGGAAAGCCTGCGGCAACGCGCAGCCATTCCAACCGGCGAACGTCGGCCCGGCGTGGCCGCGTCGGCGGCGGATTCGCCGCCCCCTATGATCACCGCCCCGGTGCCGCATCCGCCTCCAGCGGTCCCGGAACGCTCACGACCAACTCAGGCGCCGGAGCCGCTAGACTCAGGACTGCCTCAGCCGAAGATCAACGTCTACGCCTATACCGCTCGAGTCGACGGCGATCGTTTCGTCATCATCCACAATCGCAAGTACCGAGAAGGCGACCGGATCGAGGAAGGTCCGGTAGTCCGCCGAATCGAGGAACACGGGATGACGTTGGAGTTTGCTGGACAGACGTACAAAATCCCGCGTCCGTAACTTTGGCATGACGTTTTCGAAACGTCGCAGGAATCCATGCATGACGCGCACTGCGATGCTGAGCTTCGCCATGGTGATGGGGTGCAATTTTCCCTTTAGTTGAGCTGTCGCTTGCACTACACTCATGTCGGCGGTGAGAGTGGCGCTTAGTCAGCTTCGTCGAAGCCTCCGTCGTTGCCAGCCGTCCGGCTCACGGACCGGCCGAACGCGTACAATCGTCGACCCCTTCCCGAACACCTCTTGCGGCCGCCGGGAGTTTCGTTTCCGAAAAAAGGTTACGGAGTGCTCGTATCGAGCAGCACCCGATGTGTGATGATACGAATCGGAGGTTGACCGTAACTACCACCCGCGGTCGGCCGCTTGACCAACCCGGCGATTTATCACAAGAGCTGCGCGATCCATGCGAGGACGATCTGCGCTTGATCGTCGAAGCAGTTCAGGACTGCATTTTCATCACGTCACCGGGCGGCCGTATCGTCTACGCCAACACGGCAGCGTGCGCGGCATCCGGATACGAACTGGATGAGCTGCTGCAGATGTCCCTGCCGAATCTCTTGCGGGGAGATGCGGCCGTTCATCTTCGGGATCAGGTCGAGCGGTTACAGGACGAAGCGCCGAGTCACGGCGAGTGCCGCTTGACTCGCAAGGACGGAAGTCACTTGCTGATCGAAGTCGCTCTCCAGCAGTTGCCCGACCGTCGCCGTCTGGTCACGGCTCGCGACAGCGCCCAACGCGAACGCCTCGAGCAACGCGCCCAAACCGGACGACGTACGCTGGAACTTCTGGCGTGCGATGCACCGCTGACTGAAGTGCTGGAGGCGATCGTACTGGGCGTGGAGAAGGAACGGCCCGGCAGTGTTTGCGCCATACTCCTGCACGACGAGGTCGGCGGCCTTCCCCGTACCATCGCCGCTCCCAGTTTGCCGCCTTTTTTCTGCCAGGGCGTCGGTGGTCCGGCGGCCGCTCATGGATCAGGCGACACGGCGGCCTGCCTTCGGCAGCGCGTGGTGTTGACCGCTATCAATGACGATCCGGCGACGTGGGCTCCCCTTCGGGAATTGGCGCGTCGCGCCGGCATTCGTTCCTGTTGGTTCCAGCCGGTCTTGGACTCGGGAGGTTGCTGTCTGGGGACGTTCGCGCTCTACCAGCGTGTCCCGTCAAGCCCGGAACCGGAGGATCTGCAAACACTCGACCACGCAGCTATGTTGACCAGTCTCGCCGTCGAACACAGCCGCCGGGCCACGGCGGCCCGGCAGCAGCACGATCTATTGTCCTTGTTGTTGCAGCAGATTCACGGCGTGATGTTCAAGTTCCGACTGAAAGCCGACGGGACGAGCAATTTTACTTACCTCAGCGAAACGTTCCGGGGTCTTTGGGAAATGAATCCCGAGGGCGTGCAGGTGAACGGCCGGGCACTCTGGCGCCGCATCCATCCGGAAGATCGGGAGATGGTCCGGGCCAGTCTTCTTCGCTCTGCCGAGACGACGCAGGCTTGGTGCGCAGAGTACCGGGTTTGCCTGCCCGGGCAAGGTGTCCGTTGGCAGCAAGGGCATGCCCTCGCGGAAAAGCGGGCGGACGGATGCGTGATCTGGGTCGGCTATGCCTTGGACATCACCGAACGCAAAGATGCGGAGCGGAGGGAGCGCCGGAGTGAACAGGGCATGCAGTTGGCCGCGAGCATCTTCGGTCATGCTCACGAGGGGATCATCATCACCGATGCCCATGGCCGCATTCTCGACATCAACCAGGCGGGCTGCGAAATCACCGGATATGCACGAGGCGAAGCGGTGGGGCGGCAACTCGGCCGATTGAAATCGAACGAGGAGGATCCACGCTTCTGGCGGACGCTGTGGAAGTCGCTCAAATCGGAAGGGTCTTGGCGGGGTGAGATCACCCGATGCCGCAGGAACGGCGAACACTACTCCGAAATGACAACCATCTCTGCGGTGCGGGATAGTGAAGGCGCGATCAGCCACTACGTGATGATGTTCACCGACCTTTCGCCGCTGAAAGAGACGCAGCAACGGCTGGAGAATCTGGCTCACTACGACATTCTGACGCAACTGCCCAACCGCGTCCTCGCGGTGGAATTGCTGCAGCAGGCGATGGAGCGGGCATGCCAACGCGGTCACCTGCTGGCGATCTGCTCGCTGGATCTGGATGACTTCAAGGCGTTGAACGAATCGCGAGGCCATGATGCCGGAGACCGGCTGCTGATCGAAGTGGGCAAGCGGCTGACGAGGCGCTTGCGCAGCGACGACACGGCGGCCCGCACCGGGGGCGATGAATTCCTTCTGCTGCTGTCAGGGATGGAGAGCACCGCGCAGTCGCAGCGTGCGATCGCTCGGATCATGTCCGATCTGTCGAAGCCGATTTGGATTCAGGACACTGCATACACGGTGACCGCCAGCATCGGCGCGGCCGTTTTCCCTCACGATGACGCCGATCCCGACACCCTCATTCGTCATGCCGATCAGGCGATGTACCTGGCCAAGCAATCCGGGGGCAACCGCTATCATCTGTTTGACCCCGAAGACGACCGCCTGACCCGCATGCGGATCGAGGCATCAGCACGGGTGCGTTCAGGCCTGGATGCCGGTGAGTTCTCGCTTCTCTACCAGCCAAAAGTCGAAATTCGCGGCGGGATGGTCGTCGGCGTCGAAGCCCTGGTCCGGTGGAATCACCCGCAGCGGGGTCAATTGGTCCCGGATCAGTTCTTGCCATTGATCGAGAGTTCCGAGTG
>JALORT010000511.1 GCA_025458755.1 Methylotetracoccus sp. | reverse complement strand
CCTGCTGTCCGAGGGACCGGTTTCGATCGGCAATGTGCCTCATCTGCACGACATCACCACCACCATGGAATTACTGGGCCGCATGGGGGTGGACTTGGTCATCGACGAGAAACTCAATATCGAGGCCAATCCGGATACCATCAAGAACTTCTACGCCCCGTACGAACTGGTGAAGACGATGCGTGCATCCATCCTGGTCCTGGGGCCGCTGGTGGCGCGCTTCGGTCACGCGGATGTCTCCTTGCCCGGGGGGTGCGCCATCGGGACACGGCCGGTGAACCTTCACTTGCAGGGTTTGACGGCGATGGGCGCCGAAATCAGTGTGCGGAACGGCTACATTCACGCCGAAGCCAAGCGCCTGAAAGGGGCGCGGCTGGTGCTTGATCAGGTCACGGTGACCGGGACCGAGAATCTGATGATGGCGGCGGCGCTGGCGGAGGGAACGACCATTATCGAGAACGCCGCACGCGAGCCGGAAGTGGTGGATCTGGCCAACTTCATGAATAAGATGGGAGCCAAGGTGCAGGGGGCCGGTTCGGACATCATCGAGATCGAGGGGGTCGCATCGCTCTCCGGGGCCGGGCTGCACTACGATATCCTGCCCGACCGCATCGAGACTGGAACGTACCTTGTGGCCGCGGCCATGACCGCGGGACGGGTCCGGCTGAAGAACACGCGGCCGGACCTGCTCGACGCCGTCCTGGTGAAACTCCGCCAAGCGGGCGCTTCGATTACGGCCGGCGAAGACTGGATCGAACTCGACATGCAGGGTAAACGTCCGCGGGCGGTTTCGGTCCGAACGGCGCCTTATCCCGCGTTTCCGACGGACATGCAGGCGCAGTTCACCGCGATGAACAGCATCGCCGAGGGTGTCGGTGTGATTACCGAAACCGTGTTCGAGAACCGCTTCATGCATGTGCAGGAAATGCAGCGGATGGGAGCGGATATCGAATTGGAGTCGAACACGGCGATCATCCGCGGCGTGAAAACACTGACCGCCGCGCCGGTGATGGCGACGGATCTCCGGGCTTCGGCCAGTCTACCACATCGACCGGGGGTACGAGTGTATCGAGGAGAAGCTCTCTCAACTGGGTGCCGTCATCCGCCGCGTGCCGAACTGAAGCCGTGTTGACGCTCGCCGTCTCCAAAGGGAGGATCTACGAAGAGGCATTGCCGTTGCTGGCCGCAGCAGGCGTCCGTCCGACGCTTGATCCGGACAAGAGCCGGAAGCTGATCATTCCGACCGATCGGGAAGACATGCAGCTATTGATCGTCCGGGCCACCGACGTCCCCACCTACGTCGAATACGGCGCCGCCGATCTCGGCATCGCGGGCAAAGACGTGCTGCTGGAATACGGGGCCGAGGGTTTGTATGAGCCGCTTGATCTGAAGATCGCGCGCTGCCGGATGATGACGGCGGCGCGCGTCGGCAGCAGCCCGGCCCGTCGACGTCTCCGCGTCGCTACCAAGTACGTTCGCTCGGCCCACGACTATTTTGCGCGCCGCGGGATTCAGGCCGACATCATCAAGCTGTATGGTTCGATGGAACTGGCTCCGCTGGTTGGTCTTGCCGACTGTATCGTCGATCTGGTGGATACCGGCAACACGCTGAAGGCCAACGGGCTGGAACCGCGGGAACTCATCATGGAGGTGAGCAGTCGGCTGGTGGTGAACAAGGCATCGATGAAAATGAAGCACGGCGCCGTTTGCGCGTTGATCGAGCAGCTCAGCGTCGCTGTAGGCGGAGAGGAGTGAGCCATGTTTGATTTGAAGATGAGCCGTCTCGACAGCCGCACGGAGGATTTCCAGCGGCGCCTGTCGGAATTGTTGGCCTGGGACGAAAGTGCCGACCTCCAAATCCACGAGCGGGTCCGTGAGATTCTCGACCGGGTCGCGAAAGAGGGCGATGCCGCGGTGTTGGAGTACACCGCGCGGTTTGACGGTTTTTCCGCGGCACGCGGCGCCGATCTCGAAATTCCGCTATCGGCGCTGGCGGACGCTTGGCGCGCACTGCCGGCGGGGAGCACCGAGGCGTTAGAGCGTGCGGCAGCCAGGATACGCGCCTATGCCGAACGCCAGAAGATGGAATCGTGGCGCTATCAGGAGGCGGATGGGACCTGGTTGGGACAGCAGGTCGCACCGCTCGACCGGGTTGGGGTGTATGTGCCCGGCGGCAAGGCCGCTTACCCGTCGTCGGTGCTGATGAACGTGATTCCGGCGAAAGTCGCGGGTGTTGCCGAAGTCGTGATGGTCGTGCCGACACCGCAGGGTGACGTCAATCCTCTGGTCCTGGCGGCGGCACATCTTTCCGGGGTCGATCGGGTGTTCCGGGTCGGGGGCGCGCAGGCGGTCGCCGCCCTGGCCTACGGCACGGCGACGATCCCGCGCGTGGACAAGATCGTCGGCCCCGGCAACATCTACGTCGCGACCGCAAAGAAGCTGGTGTTCGGTCGAGTGGGCATCGATATGATCGCGGGTCCGTCGGAGATCCTGGTCATCAGCGACGGCGGCACGCCTCCGGACTGGATTGCGATGGATCTCTTTTCGCAGGCAGAACACGACGAGGACGCGCAGGCGATCTTAGTGACTCCAGATGCCGCACATTGCGATGCCGTGGAGGAGAGCATGCGAACGCTGCTGCCGACGATGGAGCGGGCGGCCGTGATTTGCCGTTCGCTGTCCAGTCGCGGGGGGCTGATCCTGGTGCGCGATCTTGACGAAGCGGCGGTCATCGCCAACCGCATTGCGCCTGAACATCTCGAATTGTCGGTGGGTGAGCCGGAGCCACTGCTCGGCAAGATACGCCACGCTGGTGCTATTTTTATGGGCCGTCACACGGCAGAGGCGCTGGGCGATTACTGCGCCGGCCCCAATCATGTACTGCCTACCGCCGGCACGGCGCGATTCTCGTCACCGCTGGGGGTCTACGATTTCCAGAAGCGTTCGAGCCTGATCTTCTGCTCGCCGTCGGGTGCTGCAGCGCTGGGTCACACCGCGTCGCTGCTGGCGCGGGGTGAAGGGTTGACGGCGCACGCGCGATCGGCCGAATATCGGCTCAAGGCGCTTGATGAGTGATCTCCACGCACGCG